>JBGVQR010000001.1:0-40403 GCA_045127605.1 Candidatus Limimorpha sp.
ACCATTCCTTATAAAGACGTTGAGCTGATTCTTCTAATAGCTTTATTTGCTTTTGATAGTTTTCTATCAAGGAATCGTAACGGGAAAGGATGGTTGCGATTTTATTTTGAATTTGAAGTTTTGGAAGTTCCAATTTTAAACTCCTAATGGTTGACATATTTACATGAGCAACAGTTGCTCCATTAGCTGTGCATAATAAGTTGTATTGTTGTTCAGGTGCCAATAAAAAATATGTCAAGAATGTAGGATTAACTAAAGTTTTATTCGGCCTTAATAAAACCGTTCTTTGACCAAGGCATACTTTTTCTCCTTTCTGAATAATGGCAACATTTCCAGCTGTTGCTTCACGTGCAAATATCAAATCGTCCTCTTGAGGTACAGCTCGAAAATTTCTTTTATTATATACTTCTTCAGAAACACGATGCATTCCATTGTACATAAGTCTTCCTTTTCCTATATTGGGTGTTCGAACCAATGGATAACCTTGTCCCTCATCAACAGCTGTTGTATGAGGACAATCAACAATCAATTCACAAATATCATTAAGCAAAACTTCGCTCATACCTCATCCTCCTTTTCCTTAAATTCAGCAATCCATTCACGAAGCTTCTGTTGCAGCAGAGCTTTATCAGGCAGACAAAGTGCGTATTGCTGCGCATAGATGTTGGCATCCTTGGGCAATGTGAGTTCTACAAGGGTATCGTTTTTGCGTTCACAAAGGAGGATACCGATGGTAGGTTTTTCAAAATCTTCCTTTACATAGCGGTCGTAATAATTGACATACATCTGCATCTGTCCCAAGTCTTGATGAGTGAGATCATCCATCTTGAGGTCCACAAGGACGTATGCTTGCAACAATCTGTTATATAGCACAAGGTCAATATAAAAATGGCGTTCTTCAAAGGTGAATCGCTTCTGTCGTGCTTCAAAAAGGAAACCTTTTCCCATCTCCAGCAGGAAGTCTTGCAGGCGACTGATAATGGCACTCTCAAGGTCTGTCTCGCTATAGGATGCTTCAGGCTTCAAGCCGCAAAACTCCAAGACAAGCGGATCTTTAATGATGTCAGATGGCTTTTCAACTACTTGTCCTTCAGTAGCCAGTCGCATCACTTTGTCTTTGTCTCTGCTCAGTGCCAATCGTTCATAGAGTCCGCTGCCTATTTGTCGTTGCAGATAGCGGGTACTCCATTGTTGCTTATATGCTTCTATTTCATAGAAATTACGGGCCTCTGGATTATCAACATGCGAGAGTATCTGGTAGTGATTCCACGACAAGACGAATTTCCGCTGCACTGTAGTGGAATTTTCACCTTTATCCAAAATCCGCTGCGGTGTAGCAGATTTTGAAAATGTCAAGAAAAACCGCCGTGTTTTTTCCAATGTATCAACCGACCATCCTTTGCCGAGACTTGAGGTAAGACGCTCAGATACTCGTTTCAAGACACCCTTGCCATATTCCGCACGAGCTTTTCCATCTTGCTCGTCCTCAATAATATATCGACCTACTTCAAAATAGGTGTACACCATAGCAACATTGATTGTTGAAGCTATTTTCTTCCGTGCTTCAACAATTAATGACTCAATGCGGTTAGCCAGTTGTTCAGCTCTTGCTTCGATAGTCAGATTGTTCTTTTCTATTTCGCTCATTTCAGTTCCTCCAACTTAACTTTCTTCCACTCACTCATACCTTATCCTCCTTTCCTATAATCTCCCAATGTCCATTCTTATTACTACCGACACGTGTAATGATACCTGCTTTCTTTAATTCACCCAATCGACGTTTTACAGTGGCTTCTGATACACCAATCATAGCAGCATACGCTGCATAGTTCAGAGTATTGTCCTTCACTATGGCCTGATAAAGTTTATCTTTTATCGGGTCAGAAGATGAATTTATCGGGTCAAAAGACGGTTTTATCGGGTCAGCGAGTTGTGATTTCTTGAATGATTCGATTTCTCGGGTCAAATTACGGATATGTCCTTCCACCATAAACTCCCGATAAGGAACCAACGTTTCTTGCTCACGGGCATCGACCAATGACTGAATATATTCGGCTTTGTCTTCCTTGACGATTTTCGATGGTATCAAACCAAACTCGTATTGCAAATGGTTCATCACCAATCGCGACATACGACCATTGCCATCTACCCACGGATGGATGGTTACTAACTGGAAATGAGCATCGAAACTCAATAGATATTTTTCAATAATATCATTACTCTGCAACAATGCTTTTCTTCGTTCGTTCAGTTGTTTGCAGAATTCTTCTAATTTGGCTGGTACCTTCTGAAAATTCATATACGAACTACCACCCACACCTGCTGTAACACCTAACAAGCGAAGGTCGCCTTTGGAAGAATCAAATGTACCTTGCATGGTATGGTATTCGCTACCGGTATTCTTCATAACCAATGCAGACAATCCTTTCAGCATTTCTATGGAGAAATCGGTATGTTGGCGAGCCAACTGCATGGAATGCTCATAAGCGTTCTTCAAATCAAGATTCATCATTTGCTCCTGAATGCTTCTTCCTTTGGCAGAGATACCTTCATCGAAAAGCAACTGATTCTCTATTTCCGTTACGGTACTTCCCTCGATAGCAGTGGAATGCGTAATAAGAGAGTAGAGATAGAACTTCTGATAGTCTATCTGCTCAGCAATGCCCAGACGATGATACTCATCCAGTAGAGCCATCAATTTTTCGTATGGACTTTCTTTGCTCATTTCAGTTCCTCCCAACCTTTCAATATCTCATCCATCAGCACGTTGGCTTCGTCATTCAAGCGTTTCAATTCTGCATGAATTTCGTTCATACGTTCGTGGAAATCTACGCCGTCGTCTTCGGCTTCTGCTACACCTACGTAAGCACCTGGAGTAAGGGAATAGTTCTTTTCCTCAATCTCTTGGATAGTGGCTATCTTACAAAGTCCAAGTACGTCCTTGTATTCACCTTCACCAAATTTTTCGGTCAGCCATTCGTATTGACGTGCGGTTTCCAAAGTATCTTCTAACGCATCTTCAATGGCTTTCATTTCTGCCTCGATGCGTTTCTTATCCTTGCGTGTGGCATTGGTAATAGCTTCTTTAGCTTCGGCTTTCTGCTTGTCGAGTGCTGCTTGGGCAGATGCTACCGTAGTATCGCCCAATACTTGTTGGTAATCGTTGAGTAATGCTTGGTATTTCTCTGTTTCACCACGATATAGGTGTACGATGGCTTGCAAATTGCGAAGCTGCCATTCGGTCCATTCATTAAGTGTACGGTCAACTACCGTGTAGTAATTGCGTGCATCAATAAAGAGTACTTTATCTCTATTTTCTGCACGTTTGGCCTTGTCAAAGAACCACAACGAACAAGGAAGTGAAAGGGTGTAGAAGAAGTTATTACCCACACTCATCATCACGTCCACATCACCTGTACATACCAACTTTTCACGAATGTCACGGTCTTTGTTGGCACTATCCGTAGCCGAACTTGCCATAACGAAGCCGGCACGTCCGTGGTCGTTCAAGTAGGCATAGAAATAACTGATCCAAAGGTAGTTGGCATTGCCAATCTCCTTACTCTTGGCATTTACACCCGGCAAGCCAAAAGGCAAACGACCAGCTGCCCATGCTGACTCGGATTTTACTTTATCCACATTGAACGGAGGATTCGCCATTACATAATCGCACTTGCCTTCCAAGTTGTGGGTATCGTGATAGAAGGAATTGGCTTCGTCGCCCGATACAATCTTTCCGTTCAATCCATGAACCGCCATGTTCATCAAACAAAGTTGGGCATTGTATTCCACCTTTTCCTGACCATAGAAAGTCATTTGGGTGTTGGCGTTCAATCCTGCATGATTCACAAAATCGCCTGTCTGCACGAACATACCGCCCGAACCACAGGCTGGATCGAGCATGATACCCGATGTAGGTTCCAATACATTGACCAACATCTTTACCAATGATTTGGGAGTAAAGAACACACCATCGTCACTGGCTACAGCCTTGGCAAATTTGGATAGGAAATATTCGTAGATACGACCAATTACATCGCCACCTACCTCGTCGATAGTCTTGTTGTTGAAGATACGAAGCAAATCGCTGAGCAAATCATCTGCAAACATGGTGTAGCTTTTAGGTAAAATACCAGTAAGCTGTTCGCTCTGTTCTTCTACCAATTGCATGGCATAATTTACCGCTTCGCCCAAAGAGTTGATGTCTTGTCCGTCCTTGGTCTTCAATCCAGCATCGGCAATGTTTTCGGGAAGATTCACCAAATAGTCGTATTGCGCTTCGCGAGGAAGATACAAGGCACTTTTAGCCGCAAAGTCGCTGGGTTCGACAGGCATCACTCTTCCACCACGGGATGGACGGCTTTGCAAGATTTCAGCTTCCACCATCTTGAATCGGCTATAGGCATAGCGAAGGAACAACAAGGCGAGTACTGGCATACAATACTGGCTGCTAGTAAGTTTACTGCCCTGTCGGAGCAAATCGGCAGACTCCCATAATTCGGCTTCGAGTTTCTTTATGTTGGTCATAATTATTATCGTTAATGTTGTTTGCTATCAATGCAAAAGTAATAATAATTGTGAATAAAACATTTCCTTTTCTCTTTTATTTTTCTAACTTTGTGAAGTTTGAAATTTTAAGATTATGGGATTATTGATGATACTTATCTTGGGCTTGATTGCATTTGTGCTGTCTCTTATTATTGCTACAAATATCCAGAACAAGAAAGTCAAGGTTATGAGAGATGCTGCCGCTTCTCAAAGTTATTTTAATGCAACGAAAGTATTGGAAGATAAGATAGCGTTGTATCACTTTGCGATAGACGACTCCAAGCAAGAAGTCTATTGTTATTCAAAGGGGAACGAAATAAGATTTAAGTATAAAGATATTGTCGATTTTGAAATACAGGTCGATGGCATTACCACAATGTCTAATCAACCAACTAGTAAAGGCTCGTCGGAAGGTATAAATGTAGTCATTAATACCATATCCATGAGTATGGCTCAAGAGGTTTCTTCAATAAAAGTTCGCATTATTCTCCGCAATCGCAATATCGATATGTATGATATCGAATGTCTGGCATTAAGAGTTAAAACTAATGATTCGAGATATAAGGAGACTTATATGAAGGCTCAGAGTATTTTTGATACATTAAAATTCGTCGTGGGGAATATCAAACCGGATGTATCGCAGAATTTTATGTCCGACATAGAAGAACTTAAAGAACTGGCTGCCTTGAAAACTCAGGGCTTGATTACTGAAGAGGAGTTCGCTGCAATGAAAGCTAAGATTATAAACAGGTAATCCCATACTCTTCCTCATTCTCCGCAACCATCTGATAGTCTTCTTCTGGAATCTCATATGGCTTTAGCTTCTGGTCTTGAAGGTATATGTAGTTGAGCGTATTGACCAACGACTCCAAAGTCTGTTGGCGTACTTTAGATTTCAGCTGGCATTCCCATACATTTATGAAATGCCATCCCATAGATGCGAGCTTCATCTGTGTATCGACGTCTCTTGTCCTGTTGCGTTCTATCTTCGTTTTCCAATATTCGACATTGCTTTTCGGTATGACGTAATATTTGCATCCTTCGTGACCGTGCCAAAAACATCCGTTCACGAAGATGACGGTCTTGTATTTTCTTAAAACGATGTCGGGATGTCCTGGAAGTCGAGGGTGATTCAGCCTGTAACGAAAGCCACGGCTGAACAAGAACTTCCTCACCAGCAGCTCCGGTTTGGTGTTCTTTCCTTTTATCGCTGCCATGCAACGATGTCGTTGTTCTTTCGTCAGTTTGTCCATGAGTCAATAATGTTTCACAATTTTTATCTGTTTCGAAAATATATTGCCATACAAAAGTACGTTATATTTCTTATCTTTGCATTCAAAATAATTCCTAACTCCTAATTCCTAACTCCTAACTGAAATTATGGGCAGAAATAAATTTTCACAACGCGAGATTGATATCATTCGTAAACTCTTGAACCGTAAGGTGGCAGGCAATCGCTCCGGACAAAAAATGGTGCGTCATACCTTGCGCACGGTCTTTAACTTCAATATCTCCGACTTCAATGTTCCTGGTCAGCCTTTCGGTCCGCTCGACCTCGATGAATGTGTACGCCGCCGCAGAATACAAATCCTCGACGAGGCTACCATAGAAGCGATGAAACTGCGTTATGCCGAAAAACAACAATATGAAAAGACTCTCGATCAGGCTGAAGCTATCGCCAACGGCGAAGTGGAAGACTGGCAAGAAGTTCTGAAACAATGGAACGAGTATTATAATACGAACCTTGAACCTTGAACTTTTCGGTTGCTGAGCTTGTAGAAGCACCGAGCTTTTCCTTCGATAGGCTCAGGCACCGCTGAGCTCCGGACTAAGAACCTTGCAGACGTTGTCATTTGAGGTATTTTTTATTTTGAAGATTATAGAAAAAATATTTTCTTTGTAAGGTATTAATCAATGGGAATATGAGGTGCTACAAAATTTTAATTTTTTTTGTCTCAGTGCTTTCTTTGTTGGCACTCCTGTCTTTGGTGTTCCCCGTTGATGGCTATAATGTCGGTGGCTTTCATCTTCGTTTTGTCGATATGGAAACCTTGTTAAGCTCCCAAGACGAAGATGTTGAAACGGCAGAGGAGAAGCTCGCTAAGATTGAAGCTGAACTGCGCCTGCAGTTTGTTCACGACTCGCTAGAAAGAGTGTATCAAGCAGAAATAGCCGACTCAATGGCATACGTCGACACCTTGGTGTCTTTCAGAAATTTCATCGATAACAGCACGGCTCGCATATATTTCCCCAATGATGATCCTTCTTTGTTTTATGACCTCTTTGCTCGCCTCGACAGCTGTTCAAGTAATAATGAAGTTGTGCGCATCTTGCATTATGGCGATTCGCAGATAGAAAGTGACCGCATTACAGGATATATCAGAGAGCAGCTGCAGAATAAATTCGGAGGCTGCGGCGTAGGTCTTGTCCCAGCTGTGCAGCCAATACCTTCTGTGTCGGTATCACAGAGGGCTTCAGATAGCATCCCTCGTTATATAGCTGATGGTAACTTCAGACAAAAGCTAGATAATAATCACTACGGGATATTGGCTCAGATGGCTCAGCTTGATGGTGATGTGACTTTGTCTTTTGCTACTCGTAATGTGAAAGATAATTATCCCAATGCTCGCTCTTTCTCTAAGGTGCGATTGCTAGTAGGAAATACCTACGGTCCTTTCAGCGCAAACTTGACAAGTGGTAAGATAAATTTAACTAAGAATATCGAAGAACCTACTGCGGAACTGAGAGTGTTGACATGGGATTTGGATACTACAATGTCGAAGTTCTCATTAAGACTTTCTGGCGACGCCGAGATATACGGTGTTTCAATGGACGGTGACTATGGCGTCGCTGTCGATAACATCCCTTTGCGCGGCAGCTCTGGAACATTCTTCACTAGCATATCTAGAGACTTGTTGTCGTCCGCGATGCAACAACTCAACGTGCGCCTTATTATTCTTGAATTCGGTGGCAATGCAACGGCTTATATGGCAAGCGATAGTCTCATTATGAGCTATAAGAATAAAATTTCAAGACAAATCTCATACTTGAAACGTATATATCCTTCTGCAGAGATACTCTTTGTAGGCCCTGCTGATATGTCAAAGAAAATCGATGGAGTGCTGCAGACTTATCCTAATCTCGAGTCTGTCGTTAAATGTCTTAAGGAAGCTGCTCTGGAAAATGGAGCTGCTTTCTGGAGTATGTATGACGTGATGGGCGGTAAAAACGCTATGATAAAATGGGCAGAACATCAGCCTGCATGGGCAAGTAAAGACTACATACATTTCACACGACAGGGTGCTAACAGAATAGCTGAGCTGTTCGTGCAGACTTTTATGATATACTACGATTACTATCATTTCCTGAAACGTCATCCTCAGAGAAATGCCGATGATATAATAATGAAATTAAAATGAGACGCCACATATTCATAATAATAATGTTGTCGCTGATGCCGACACTGATGCCAGCGCAATCTTATCTCAAAGATGTTCATCCGTATGATTGCGTGAAAGATTCTTTGAATAAGATAGAATTCCTCGGCGATGACAGCCTTGCTTTCTGCCGTTTCATAAATAAAATGAACCTTGCTCTTCTTAATCCAAGCTCTCAGATGAATGTGGTTCACATCGGTGGCTCTCATGTGCAAGCTGATATCATTTCAAATAGAATACGTCGTAACTTAAATGATATCAGCAATAAACCTTATTCTAGTCGTGGAATAATTTTCCCTTATTCTGTCGCTAAGACTAATAATCCATCAAATTATAAAGTCACATATAATGGAGTATGGACAGCATCGCGTAATGTCATCGAAGGATATGTCGATACTTTAGGCGTGACAGGTATCGCAGTGACAACTAATGATGTATCAGCTGAGATAAGCATCGACTTAAATCCTTCCGACACCATTGCTTATTGGCAGTTCAATCGTCTGAGAGTTCTTGGTTATGCCTCGTCGCCAGCGGTATTCCCAATATTGAAACTGGGAGATTCTTTATGTCTGGAGCCTGAATTTGACAAGCTTACGTCTTCATATCTTTTTAAAATGAATGAAAGCTACGAGACATTAACCATAGCGTTTAGACAGAACGACAGCATACCTCATAGTTTTACTTTGACGGGGATAATACCAGAAAATGACGTGCCTGGCTTGGTGTATCATGCCATCGGAGTTAATGGCGCCGATGTGCCGGATTATCTCTCATGTAAAAACTTCGAACGTGACCTAAGCTTGATAAAACCTGATGCTATGGTGTTCGCCATAGGCATCAACGATACCTTTGACAAAGATTATTCCGACTCAGCATTCATGGCTCATTATGATTCTCTCATTTATAAGATAAAGAATGTGGCACCAGACTGTTTCTTTATTTTTATCACTAATAATGATTCTTTCAAAAAGATAAAGAACGGCAAGAAGACGCTGTATCGTGTAAATGAAAACGGCGATAACGCAAGGGAAGTCTTTCGTGCTTTGGCAGAGAAACACGATGGCGCAGTGTGGGATTTATTCGCTATCATGGGAGGACTGGAGTCGATGGCGAAGTGGGAACAAGAAGAACTTGCGAAAAAAGACAAGATACATTTTACTAACAAAGGATACGCGTTACTAGGAGATTTGTTTTTCAATGCCTTGATGCGTCTGGATATAGAAAGAGAATAGTTTATGCTAACAAATTTTTTGAAAGAGACTTTTGCGTTTGACCCCAACTCACCTTTGTTGTTTACTCAGTCTTATTTCTGGGTATTCTTTCTGTTGGTGTTCGCGGTGTTTAGTCTTGTGCGGAATAAGATTTTGTTACGCAATGCTTTCCTTTTCTTTGTCAGCGTCTTCTTCTATTATAAGACAAGTGGATGGTTTACCTTGATACTGCTCTTCGCTATCTTATTCAACTATCTTGATGGTTTCCTTATTCATAAAAGCAAGAAAGATAGCGGACGCATGACATGGCTGATTGTAGGATTGCTGGTTAATCTGCTGACCTTAAGTTATTTCAAATATGCTTATTTCTTTGCCGATGTGATACATAATCTTTTTGGTATAGAGATGGACGTTGTTAATGTCTTCGCAATAGCAGGCAATAAGATGGCAGGCTCGCCTGTCTTTACTATCGACCGTATCTTACTTCCTGTCGGAATATCGTTCTATCTCTTCCAATGTATCAGTTACTTGATGGATATATTCCGTCGTCGTATCACACCTGTCACTAATATCCTTAACTTCGGTTTTTATGTGACGTTCTTCCCTCAGCTAGTGGCAGGTCCCATAGTACGTGCCAACGAATTTATCCCTCAGCTTTACAAGAAATTTTTTCTTTCAAGACGACAATTCGGTATTGCTGTCTTTTGGATTATCAATGGTTTAGCGAAAAAAATAATTCTCAGCGACTACATCGCAGTTAACTTCATCGACAGGGTTTTCGACAATCCTACTATGTATACTGGCTTTGAAAACCTAGTGGCACTCTTCGGATATTCCTTGCAGGTCTACGCCGACTTCTCGGGTTATACCGACATCGCCATAGGTGTCGCGATGCTGATGGGATTCTATCTGCCTAAGAATTTTGACTCGCCATATAAAGCTACGAATCCTGGCGAGTTCTGGAAAAGATGGCATATCTCTCTTTCAAAATGGTTACAAGATTATCTCTACATACCATTGGGCGGCAACAGAACGGCATCGTTTGGAACATACGCATGTATTATCACAATATCACTAATAGGTATGATATTGTCGGGTAGCGTTTGGGTGACGGTAGCGATACTTTCATTAGCATTGATAGTGACGCTGAGAAGCAGACATTCTGAAGAGAAACGTAAGGAACTGACATCTAATATGAACAGAATGACGACTATGCTGTTGGGTGGCATCTGGCACGGCGCAAGCTGGAACTTTATGATATGGGGCGGACTGAACGGACTGGGAATGATAGTATATCGTTTCTGGAAAGATAAAAATGTATATGCACGAACACTCATTATCGGCATGGTGGCTGTAAGTATGTTTGCGATGACAAAACTATTCCCAGCTCCGATATGGAATATCTTCTTTGTCTGGACAGGCGTTATTTTTATCGGAACATTTATCCGAATGATTTATAACGTACTTGGCGGCAAGTCGGAGATGAAGATGCTAGAGAGATGCTGGGCGGTGTTGCAGACCTTTGTCTTCATCACATGGACGAGATTGTTCTTCCGTGCTGGTTCTAACCTCGACCCTGCCGAGGCTAACGAGACTGCCTGGAACACAGCTACTAATATGGTAGCTCAGATAGGAGGGAAGTGGAATATGGATATAATCCCAGATATCATTGTCTCGTATAAAAACATTTTCCTTTTAATTGTTATAGGAATGATTATACATTGGCTGCCAACGAATTTCAAACGCAGATATCGTCTGTGGTTCGCTTATATGCCGCTACCTGTCATGGCATTAATCGTGGTGCTGGCAGTGTTTGTTATATATCAGTTTGTCACAGCAGACCTTCAGAAGTTTATTTATTTTCAGTTTTAATCTTAACTTTGAACTGTTCTAAATGTAGATGTAAAAAAATCTGTTGTCCGTAGTCTGTAGTCTGTTGACTTTTTCTATCTTTGTGAAGATATATTATCGCTATGAAAAAGTTGATTCTTTCTATATGGAATTTTTATGCCGACGGCTTTAAGAATATGACATGGGGAAAAACCTTGTGGTTCCTTATAATTCTTAAAGCCGTTATTCTTTTCGCCATACTGAGAGTCTTCTTTTTTAAACCTGTTATGGCAGGAAAAACTGATGAACAGAAAAGCGAATACGTGGGAACTCAGCTTGAACTAAGAACTAAGAATTAAGAACTATAAACTTTGAACTTTAAACTTTAGACAATATGGTAGAAAGCGCATTAGTAGGTTGGTCGAGGGCACAGTTTGCTCTTACCGCAGCGTATCACTGGATTTTCGTTCCGCTTACCTTGGGACTCGCAGTGATAATGGCAGTCATGGAAACTCTTTATGTCATAAAAAAAGACGAGTTTTGGAAAAACACAGCTAAGTTCTGGATGAAGCTCTTCGCTATCAACTTCGCTGTTGGTATCGCCACTGGTATCATCCTAGAATTCGAGTTCGGCACCAATTGGAGTAACTACTCATGGTTCGTTGGCGACATCTTCGGTGCGCCTCTCGCCATCGAAGGTATCTTCGCCTTTTTCATGGAGGCTACTTTCTTCGCAGTGATGTTCTTCGGATGGGAGAAGATTAGCAAGAAGTTGCATCTCGCCTCTACATGGTTTGTTGCCATCGGCTCTGCAATATCAGCTCTCTGGATTCTTATCGCTAACTCATGGATGCAGCATCCTGTAGGCATGGAGTTCAACCCTGACATAGTGCGTCATGAGATGGTCGATTTCTGGGCTGTCGTCCTTAACCCTGTCGCTGTCTCTAAGTTCTTCCACGCAGTCTTCAGTGGCTGGATGACGGGTTCTATCTTCGTCATAGGTGTCAGCTGTTGGTATCTGCTCAAAAAACGTGAGACGAAATTCGCACTCGCAAGTATCAGGGTGTCGGCTATCGTCGGTATCATCGGCACTTTCGTTCTTATGCTCAGCGGCGACAGCTCTGGCATTCATGTAGGCAAATATCAGCCTATGAAACTCGCTGCTGCTGAAGGTCTCGAAGAAGGCGGCACACGCGCTCCTTTCTCAATAGTGCCGGGCGTTGAAATACCAGGTATGCTCTCTGTTCTTGCAACTCACGACATCAACGGTTACGTCCCTGGCATCAACAATATCCTCGATGGTTACACAACACCGGAAGGTAAGGTGTATCTCTCAGCAGAGGAGAAAATGCAACGCGGCAAGACAGCCTTAGCAGCCTTCACAGAATATCGTGAGTTGAAAGATACAAATCCTGAAGCAGCGGCTCAGGCTCGTCAGGTCTTAAATGAAAATGTGGAATATTTTGGTTATGGTTATATCGAAAGTCAGGACGAACTGGTGCCTAACGTGCCTTTGATTTACTGGTCGTTCCGTGTCATGGTGTATTTCGGCAGCTTCTTGCTTCTTCTCATGATTTTCGTCCTCTGGATGGAATGGAAAGGTAAACTCGTCAATATGAAATGGTTGCAATGGACATCGCTTCTCTCTATTCCTTTGGTATATCTCTGTGGTCAAGCAGGATGGATTGTGGCAGAAGCTGGTCGTCAGCCTTGGACAATAGAGGGCATGCTTCCAGTTAATGCTGCTGTGTCGAGTGTCAGCGTGGGCGCGGTACAGACTACGTTCTTCATCTTCGTGGCTATATTCACTCTCTTCCTCGCCATCGAGACACGTATCATTTTCAAAGCTATTAAACAGGGTCCTAAAACAGAAGAATAATAAGGAGGAAAGATTATGATTACATACGAATTCTTACAGCAATATTGGTGGTTTCTTATCGCACTCTTAGGTGGATTATTAGTGTTTCTGCTTTTCGTTCAAGGTGGTAACGCTCTTATCTTCTTAGCTGGAAAAAATGAGGTGCAACGTCAGCTTATCGTCAATTCCACTGGTCGTAAGTGGGAACTCACATTCACCACTCTAGTGACATTCGGCGGTGCTTTCTTCGCGTCGTTTCCTCTTTTCTATAGCACTAGCTTTGGCGGAGCATATTGGGTCTGGATATTGATTCTTATAACATTCGTGTTTCAGGCTGTGTCGTATGAGTTTCAAAGCAAGGCTGGTAATATCTTAGGTAAAAATACTTTCAGAATATTCTTGACCATCAACGGCTGTTTAGCACCTTTATTAATAGGTACTGCAGTTGGAACATTCTTCACAGGCTCTGATTTCATCGTAGATAAAAACGCTGTCGGTGATATCGGCGCTCCAGTCATCAGCCGCTGGGCTAACAACTGGCACGGTCTCGAAGCTGTCGCTAATCATTTCAATGTAGAGTTCGGTCTCATGGTGATGTTCCTTGCAGTATGCCTCGGCGCTTTATATATGATAAATAATATCGATGATAAAGAACTTGGCGTTTCATTACGTCGCAGCCTTTTGATATGTTTCTGCGGATTTCTCCTGATGCTTGTCTTGGTCCTCATTCAATTCATCACAATGGAAGGCTTCGCTGTCGATGCTGAAGGTGTGGTTTCAATGGAGAAAGGTAAATATTTCTATAACCTGATTCAGATGCCTGTAGTATTGATAATGTTCTTGCTAGGAGCCGCCTTGTTAGTGACAGGTGTCGTTATGACATTGGTTAAGAAAGAATTTAACAGAGGAATATGGATTACAGGTCCTGGAACGGTGTTGGCTGTCATGGCGATATTTATGATAGCCGGATATAACGGAACAGCATACTATCCATCAACAGCTGATATTCAATCATCGTTGACATTATCTAACAGCTGCTCAAGCGAGTTTACGTTAAAGACGATGGCTATAGTGTCGTTGATAATTCCTTTTGTAGTTGCATATATCGCATACTTCTGGCGTCAGATGGATAAGAAGTCATTGACAAAAGAAGAATTGCAAAAAGGAGAAACTTATTGAAATCTCAGAAGCTCAAAACCTCAGAAACTCAGAATTGTTTTTGAGGTTTTGAGCTTCTGAATTTTTGAATTTCTGAGTTTTTATTTCACGGCTTCTACATTAGATCTAGCTATATTAATAGGTATCGATTGTCCTACTGCTTCGATGTCTATAATGACTCGGTGTTTGCCGTTTATCTTTATGAACCTTCCTATGAGGTCTTTCATCTGTCCAGATTTTATTCTCACCAGTTCACCTTCTTTGAAGTCTTCGTAATCTATAGAATGTAATTCTGTATCGTTGAGATATTCTTTTATTGCAATGATTTGGTTATCTGGAACGGGAACGGGTTTCTTTTCAAAGGTGATGAATTTGACCACTCCGTTGACGTTAAGGACGGTGTAATAATCGCTTAATGGGATATTGACAAATAAATAAGAGCGAAACAATGGTTCCTCGACTTTTTTCTTACGGTCGCTCCATTGTTTCACTCTTGTTATTAAAGGAAGAAATGATTCGACACCTATGTCTTCAAGCAGTTTAAGAACTTTTTTCTCACTCCTTGATTTTACATAGATAGCAAACCATTTCTTATTATCCTTAACATCTGTCATGACGACAAATTAAAATTTGAATCTACGTTTCTTGTGGTTATTAGGTGAATGTTCTTCATCATAATAGCCATGTCCATAACCATAGCCATAGCCGTAGCCATAACCTCCGTAGCCATAACTATATCTATAACCATATGAACCTTGGTAGTTGATGCCGTTAACGACTAAGCTGACACTATATTTACGTTGTTCTAAGTCTTTGATAACAACTTCGAAAGCCTTCTTATTTGTCACAGCTTGACGTATCACGTAGATAGAAGTATCAACGTGTTTCATCAATAACAATGCATCTGTAACCCATAAGAGAGGAGGGGTATCGACGATGATATAGTCGTATTGAGCTTTTAACTCTTCGAAAAATTTACTACACTTGTCAGATGCTATTAACTCGGCTGGATTTGGAGGAATAGGACCAGCTGTTATAATGTCGAGATTTGGCAACTTGCCTGAAGGCTGGATGATTTCGTTTAAGGATGCTTTTCCTGCTAAATAAGAACTTACACCCATTTTGTTTGAAATACCAAATTCTTGATATAAACGAGGCTTACGTAAGTCCATACCAATCAACACGGTTTTCTTTCCATACATAGCGTAGATGGATGCCATATTGATAGAGATGTATGTCTTACCGATACCTGGAGAGTCGGAGATGACAGAGAATACACACTTATCTTTACCTTGAACTATATACTCGATATTAGTTCTGATAGATCTGAATGATTCTGACACTGGTGACTTAGGCGAGTCGATGACGAAGGTAGATGAGTTTGAGTCTTTAGGATTTGTATATGGAATCTGACCGATGATAGGCAATTTGCTTATTTTTTCGACATCGCTCTTTTCTAATACTTTAGTGTTAAACATCTCTTTCAAGAATATGAATGCAGCTGGGATACCGCAACCTAAGACGATGCAGACAAGGTAAACCATCATACTTCTTGGAGCTACTTTTCTTGCTCTAGATACGCGAGCCTCGTCGATGACGCTGTTATCAGGACTGTTACTTGCCATCACGATTTGTGCTTCAGCACGTTTCTGCATCAAGAATTTATAAAGCTCATCATTCAAGGCGAACTTACGTTCATAACCTAAATAAGCACGTTGTGTTGTTGGCAACTGTTTGATTTGTTCTTCGTAAGCTTTGATTTGATTAGTTAATTCTAATATAGTGACTTCTGTATTATGAATCATGTTGGTGATGTTTTCCAACAATTGATGTTTTGTTTGGATAATCTGTTCGTCTATGTTTTGAACTACAGGGTTCTTTACTTCAGCGACAGCCAAGAGCTTAGATTTCTCAGATGATAGAGCAACGAGTTCAAGAACGAGTTTGTTGAGCATTTGGTCTTGAATACCCATAGCACTAGGAACAACCAACTTGTTCAAATCATCGATATTTCTGTTGATGTAGTCTTGAAGGTTCTGATAATATTTTATGCTTAATTCCAACTCTGATTTACGTCTTTCGATATCTTTAAGACGATTGAACATCTCACTTGATTGTGTTCGTAAATCCATGAAATCATTACCTTCTTGGAATACTTGAAGGTCGACTTCTGCTTTGTTCAATGAGTCTTGGATGCCAATTAATTGTTCGTCGATGAAGATGACGGTATTTTCAGAAACAAGGTTCTTTTGTTCCAAGTTTCTTTCCATATATTCTTTGAGCAACTGGTTGAGATAGTCAGTAATTTTTTGAGGGTTGTGACCTTGTATTGTAAGGTTTAAAATAGACGAAGTCTTGGTGCTTTGTGCTATTGACAAGTTGCTCATCTCGGCTATTAATGATAATCTGCTTTTTATTATGAAGCTATATTTTAAGTTGTCTTCTTTTTCAGGATCTGGGTTGTAGTTGCTGTTTAAGATGATTCTGAACTTGTTAAATCCATTGTTTACCCATTCCCCGAAACGATACTCACCTTCGTAATTAGGTAAATATATTAAACCGTAAGCCATGTCGGTATTGTAATCGTAGGTTCCATATTCACCTTCTTTAGACTTTAATATATATCTTTCATTGTCGACGAAGATGATTTCGTATTTGTTTCCTACTACTTGCAATGTGTCGTAGTCGAGTTCAACATTGAAAGGAGTGCTTTTATACATTTCTCTTGTTGCGACGCGTCCAGTAACATAGTAAGAAACATTGAAGAACTCCAACTCTTTGATGGTTCTTTCTCTCAGGCTGAATGAGTTTAAGATGCCGATTTCATTGTCGATGTTGATGTTGCTTTTAAATGTCAAACCAGTCATCATTGAAGTAGGGTCGATGCCCATCTTGTCTTCTTTGATAAATACAGACGCTGAGGTTTGATATACACTAGGAGTATATCTGTTGTATATGAAACCTAAGACTAAAGCGACAAAAACGCCTATAACAAAAAGATACCAATAACTCAATACCTTGATGATTAGGACTTTCAAATCGATGGTTTCTTCCTCTTGATATTGAGGGTTGTTTTGTAATTCTGTGTTATTCATATCTAGTATTATTTTCTTTTATTTAATTGCGAAGAATGTAAGACATGTTATCAAAAGTGATATAGCCGAGATAATTGTGCCATAAGGTATGCTTGTGAAACCGAATTGTTTTGCCTTCAATGGCTCAACGTAGATGATATCGTTAGGCTTTAAGTAAAAATCTGGAGATGATAAGATGTCAGCATCGTTAAGGTTTACTCTTGTTATCTGTGAGCCATTTGGTGTTTGGTGTATAATCTTGATGTTTCCTTTGTTTGCGAAATCTGTTGCATTGCCAGCTAAAGCGATAGCTTGGAAAAGATTGATGTCTGATTGGTAAATCTGGTATTGACCAGGACGAGCTACTTCACCCAATATCGTTAAATTGAATACTCCGAGTTTGACGTAAACGACAGACTCTTTTAGGTATTCGTTCATGATTCCTTGTATCTTTTCTTGGATGTCGCCAATGGCTAAATCTTTTACATAAACCTTACCAACAAATGGCATCTCTATTTCTCCATTGTCGTCAACAGTGTAACCATTAAGATAGATAGAAGCATTACCGCTGCTATTTGTTGTACTTGTATTCATGTAGCTGCCTTGATTCATTAAATTAAAGTAAGCAGCGAATTTTTCATCTAAGCTAGTGATTCTTATGTATAGATTGTCGCCTGGTTGTACTTTATAGTTGAAAGCACGTTCGTTTTCATATTCTATCGACATGAAAGAACTGTCATTAAGCATCTGCTCGTTTTGCAGATACAATATCTTTTTCTGTGATACACATGAGGTGAACATTGATACTGTCATCATTGAAATGATGCATAATAATAAAGCTATCTTCTTCATATAATTTTTATTTATTTGTTGCTAAACATTCAATTTTTATACTCTTTATCCCTTGTAATGGATCTTTTGGATATTTGTTCTCTACTTTGAAGTTATATGTTCCTTTGTCGCTGAAACTCATCTCACCTATTATTGGCAATCTGAATACATAGCAGCCATTTTTCTTGTCAGCTTTCCAATTGCCATCTTTGTCTTTGAGTGTAAATTTAAAGTCTTTTGACCTGCCTCCGTTGCCATCAGGATTTTTGATGGTTAAGGTAAGCAACAAAGGAACGTCGGTTTGATGGTTTTCATATACGTTAGGGTAGCAGTCGTTAACAGCAACTTCCATTACTATATCGTATTTTTGAGAGGCTTTGTTTATATCAAAATCTCCAGTAAGATATTCAAAACGTTCCCACTCTTGGTTTTTAAATTCTCTATAAATCACAATGTTATCTTGCTTGCTTGAACAAGATGTTAAGAATAATGACAATAATAATACGATGCTATACAATGCGCGCATAATACAAGTTTTGTAATCCACAAATATAAAACTTTTTTCTTTCCATTTGGCAAGTAAATAAAGGTATTTTTTATAATTTTGTTATCCAAATAAATTATGTTTTTATGATAAAGAAAGGTGCCAATTATTCATCGAGGAAATATGTTATAATAGCGATATTTTCTATCGTGGTGTTGGTCCTTATGATTAAGTTGTTTTCCATCCAAGTTATTGACCAATCATACAAACGTTCGTCAGACAACAACACCTTACGTTATGTCACGCAGTATCCTGCACGTGGAAAAGTATATGATAGAAATGGTAATTTGTTGGTCTACAATGAAGCCATCTATGATTTGATGGTAATACCTCGTCAGGTTAAGAATCTCGATACTCTGGCTTTTTGTTCCGCTATAGACATCACACGTAAATATTTCGACGAGAGAATGAAAAAGGCGAGACGTTATTCATCTTTCAGTCCTTCTGTCTTTATGGCGCAGATTACCAAAGAGGAATATGGCAGGATAGCGGAGAATCTTCACCAATTCCCTGGTTTTTATTTCCAGACGCGTTCTGTCAGAAATTATCCTTATCCTATCGCAGCTCATACTCTGGGAAATATCGGTGAGGTAGGCAAGAGAGACCTCGAAAAGGATTCGTATTACAAAGTGGGCGACTATATTGGCAAATCAGGTATAGAGTCGTTTTATGAAAAGGAACTGCGTGGTGAAAAAGGCATGAAGATTATCGTCGTCGATGTTCATAACCGTGAGAAAGAACGTTTCATGAATGGCGATTTCGACACCCTTCCTGTCGCTGGCAAAGATATTTATCTCGGCATTGACGCTGAGCTTCAAGCGTATGGCGAGGCTCTTATGAGAAACAGAACTGGTTCCATCGTGGCTATAGAACCTTCTACAGGACAGATTCTCGCCATGGTGACGAGTCCTTCTTACGACCCTAACGAGCTTGTGGGAAGGGTGCGTGGAGCCAATTATTCCAAACTCCTCAACGACTCGCTTAAACCTCTTGTCAACCGTGCTACCAGCGGCATATATCCTCCTGGATCTACCTTTAAGATGGTCAATGGTTTGATAGTGCTTGAAAGCGGTGTCGTTACAAAAAACTCGCAATATCCATGTATGGGCAAGGAGAGTCAGCCTATTCGTTGTACCCACTCTCACAGCAATCCGGTCTCGCTTTACGACGCGATAGAGAATTCGTGTAACCCTTATTTCTGGGAGACATTTAGAGATATGTTCGCTTCTTCTCGTTTTGCATCTTCAAAAGAAGCTTATCAATATTGGTACGAATTAGTCACCAGCTTCGGACTGGGCAGCGCGTTCAAGACCGATATTCCTTCTGAGGCTTCGGGCAACATTCCTAAAGCTGCATATTACGACAAATTATATCGCGGAGTGTGGAACGCACTTACGGTAAGGTCTTTGAGTATCGGCCAGGGTGAGATTCTTGTGACACCGTTGCAACTTGCTAATCTAGCAGCTGCCATAGGAAACGAGGGCTACTATTATCCTCCGCATCTCATCAAGTCTTTCAGCGATGGAACGCCTATCGATTCTAACATGACAACAAAAAGAGTCATCAATATAAAGCCTAAGCATTTCAGGGATGTGAAGGTTGGTATGTGCCGAGTCTTTGAAGGTGAGAGTGGCACCGCACGTTATTCTGCTATCGACAGCATACAGGTGGCTGGTAAGACTGGTACGGCAGAGAACCCTCATGGCGACGACCACTCCTTGTTTATGGGATTCGCACCTGCCGACAATCCGCAGATAGCTATCGCCGTGGTGGTGGAAAACGCTGGCTTCGGCTCGCAATGGGCAGCTCCTATCGCAAGTCTCATGATGGAGAAATATATAAGGGGTTATATTAAGGATAGTAGAAAAGAGAAACGATTTTTAGAATAATATAAATAGGCTAATGACAACACGAAATAACATAATAGGAAAGATTGACTGGCCGTTGCTGCTGATGTATCTTGTTTTGGTAATCATCGGCGTGTCAGCTATTTATGCCGCTGCTTACAACGAGAGTCATCCTAGTATTTTCGACATGTCGCAGCATTATGGCAAGCAGGCTCTTTTCCTTGGCGTGAGTCTTTTCATGGGTCTTATAATAATGCTCATCGATGCTAAGTTCTTTAACACTTTCGCTTATGTGATATATGGCTTGTCGATATTTTCTTTATTATATGTCCTTGTCGCAGGTTCTACTATAGCAGGTTCTAAGTCGTGGATACAGTTCGGCGGCTTTTCCTTTCAGCCGTCGGAGTTTGCAAAGTTCGGAACCGCTTTGGCAGTAGCGCATTATCTTGGTCATATCAACACCGACTTCTCTAAATTAAAGACACAGATGATAGCATATGCTATGGTGCTCTTCCCGATGATGCTCGTCCTTATGCAAGGCGACACAGGGTCGTCATTGGTATTCCTTGTGTTTATCTTGGTGTTCTATCGTGAAGGTATGTCGGGAAATATCTTGTTGCTAGGACTTGCGGCAGTAACACTCTTCCTCTTGACTCTTTATTTCTCAAAATGGTACGTCTTGATAGGACTTGCTGTATTGTTTGTGATATTTATTTTTTTAATTGAAAGGACGAAGAAAAACATCTGGAAGCTGATAGCTGTCCTCGCTGTGTCGGCAATGTTTGTCTTTTCTGTTGACTTTTTCTTTTATAATGTATTGAAACAGCATCAGAGAAATCGTATCAATATCATATTAGGTATAGAGAAAGATATTTATGGTGTGGGTTATAACTTGCATCAGTCGAAGATTGCCATTGGCTCTGGTGGTTTCTCTGGCAAGGGTTATCTGCAAGGCACAATGACGAAGTATAATTTCGTTCCGGAACAGCACACCGATTTTATCTTCTGTACGATAGGGGAGGAGTTTGGTTTCATAGGTTCTTTTGTCTTGCTTTCATTATATCTAGCTATGTTGATAAGGTTGATATTGCTTGCAGAACGGCAACGCTCACCTTTTAGCAGAATCTACGGCTATGCGATAGCCTCGATAATATTTTTCCATCTGATGGTAAACATCGGAATGACAATAGGATTGATGCCTGTCATCGGAATCCCCTTGCCATTCCTCAGTTACGGAGGAACCAGCCTCCTTATGTTTAGCCTTATGTTCTTCGTCTTCTTGAAACAAGACGCAAATAGGATGAATATACTTTAAAGAAACTCAGAAACTCAAAATCTCAAAAACTCAAAAGTTTAGATTTTGTTTGTTTTTGAGATTCTGAATTTTTGAATTTCTGAGATTTAATTTTAAATTCCTAATGAAATTCCAAGTCCCATGGCTGTCTTGACAAGGTCGTTGTCCATTGTCACGAAGTTCATTTTTGCCACTGCGTCTTCCAAAGGTACTGAGATGATGTTTGGATGACGATATGCTACCATCTTACCATATTCTTTATTCAACACCATTTCGAATGCCTTGACGCCGAACTGAGATGCGAGCACTCTGTCGTATGCCACTGGCACGCCACCTCTTTGAAGGTGACCTAAGGTGGTCTCACGCATGTCGTGTTTGAATCCAGCGGCTTTCATCTGTTCGATGAATTTCTGTCCGATGCCGCCGAGTCTCACGTTCTCGTATCCTACTTCCTTGCTTACTTCGAAGACCTGTTGTCCGTCTTTAGGTTTTGCGCCTTCTGAGATGACGACGACGGCAAATCCTCTGTCGTTGACGAATCTGCTTTCTAGTTTCTCTTTTACTTTTTCGATATCGTAAGGAAATTCTGGGAGAAGACATACCTCCGCTCCGCCAGCAACAGCTGCATTCAAAGCAATCCATCCAGCGTCGCGTCCCATTACTTCCAATACAAAGACGCGGTTGTGACTAGCCGCTGTCGTAACGAGTTTATCAACCGACTCAGTGGCTATCTCGACAGCGGTCTGGAAACCGAAGGTGCTGTTGGTCATAGATAAGTCGTTGTCTATAGTCTTAGGAACACCGATGATATTTAATCCTTTGTCGAATAATTTCTTGGAAATTCTCTGTGAACCGTCGCCGCCGATATTGATGACACAGTCGATGCCCATATATTGGAGTTTTCTTATCATCTCGTCGGAACGGTCTACCGTGGTCCATGTGCCGTCGTTGTTTTTGACAGGCCATGAGAACGGGCCGCCTTTGTTTGTTGTCTCTAAAATGGTTCCACCTCTAAAGTGGATGCCTCTGACGGTCTCAGGGGTGAGTCGGACGATTTCACTTGGCTCCCATAACACTCCGTTGAATGCCTGGATGCTGCCGAGTATTTCCCAGTCTTTCTCCTGTGAGGCTCTCTTCACGATGGCTCTGATTACGGCGTTCAAACCTGGACAGTCGCCACCACCTGTTAATACTAATGCACGTTTCATATTGATTGGTGTTTTTATAATCGTAGAGACGCAAAATGTTGCGTCTCTACATGATGTTTTATTGTTTCAAATCTAATTTAATCTGTAATTCTTCAAGTTGAGCGTCGGCAATTGTTGAAGGTGACTCTGTCATGACGTCGCGACCCATATTATTCTTAGGGAATGCGATGAAGTCGCGGATGCTTTCTTGTCCGCCGAACAATGAGCAAAGTCTGTCGAAGCCGAATGCCAAACCTGCGTGTGGTGGTGCTCCGTATTCGAAGGCGTTCATCAAGAAACCGAATTGTGCTTGTGCGCTTTCGTCGGTGAAGCCTAAAGTGCGGAACATCTTGTTTTGTAAGTCACGGTTGAAGATACGTACTGAACCGCCACCTATTTCAACGCCGTTCAATACGATGTCGTAAGCGTTAGCTCTGATTTCAGCCCATCTGCTTGGTTCTTCGTCCAAGAGATATTCGTCTTCTGGCTTAGGTGCTGTGAATGGGTGGTGTTTTGCGTAGTATCTTTGTGTTTCTTCGTCCCATTCCAAAAGTGGGAAGTCGATAACCCATAATGGTTTGTAATCGTCTGGGTTACGAAGTCCGAGTTGGTTACCCATTTCAAGACGTAAGCAGTTCATCTGTTCTCTTGCTTCCATTGTCTTGCCGCATAAGATGAGCAACATGTCGCCTGCTTCTGCGCCGCAACGGTCTAACCATGTCTTCAAATCTTCTGGTGTGTAGAATTTATCTACTGATGACTTGATGCTGCCGTCTTCGTTATATTTAACGTAAACCAATCCTTTAGCACCGACTTGTGGTCTCTTGACGAAGTCTGTCAATGCGTCGATTTGCTTGCGTGTGTATGATGCACATCCTTTAGCATTGATAGCAACAACTAATTCAGAATCGTCGAAGACAGGGAAACCTTTGCCTTGTGCTAAGTCGGTGAGTTCAACGAATCTCATATCGAAGCGGATGTCTGGCTTGTCGCTACCGTAATATTTCATAGCGTCGTGCCATGTCATGCGTGGGAACTTGTCGAATTCCAATCCCTTGACTTTCTTGAAGAGATGTTTTGTCAAACCTTCGAATGTGTTCAAAACGTCTTCTTGTTCAACGAATGACATTTCGCAGTCGATTTGTGTAAACTCAGGCTGACGGTCGGCACGAAGGTCTTCGTCGCGGAAACAACGGACGATTTGGAAATATTTGTCGAAACCAGCGACCATCAATAATTGCTTGAATTGTTGTGGTGACTGTGGAAGAGCGTAGAACTCGCCTGGATTCATACGTGATGGAACGACGAAGTCGCGTGCTCCTTCAGGTGTAGATTTGATGAGACATGGTGTCTCTACTTCGATAAATCCTTGTTCTGACAAATAGCTTCTTGTCTCAATAGCAACATTGTGACGTAAGATGAGGTTGTTCTTCAAAGGATTACGACGTAAGTCTAAATAACGATATTTCATGCGGAGGTCGTCACCGCCGTCTGATTTGTCTTCGATTGTGAAAGGAGGTGTCTTACTTGCATTCAAGATGTTTAACTCGTTGAGTTGTATCTCGATTTCTCCTGTTGGGATATTTGGATTCTTTGATTCTCTTTCGATTACTGTTCCTTTAGCTTGGATGACGAACTCACGTCCCAAAGTACGAGCTTTTTCAATGACTTCTGCTGAGCTGACGCCTTCTTGTAAGAAGAGCTGTGTCAATCCGTATCTGTCACGGATGTCAATCCACATGAGAGTGCCTTTGTCACGGACGCGTTGCACCCAACCGCTTAAAACGACTTCTTTTCCTGCATCTGCAAGACGAAGTTCTCCACAAGTATGTGTTCTGTACATATTATATCTGTTTTATTTTATTCAAAATTGACCTACAAAAATAGTGAATTTTATTTTTCTTTTATCACTTTCATACAACAATTTCTGCAGTCGAAATCCAAGCGGAATCTACCTTTTTCATTGACTAAATACAATGATGTAGCTGGCTTGCCTATCTCTTTGCTGCAGATGTTGTTAGCATAACGAACGCAATGTTTTGTCGTCATAACCACGAGTTCATCGTCAGAACGTAGTTTCTCTAAACCGTCTTCGATGTTTTCAACACCATGCATCTCATAAAACTCCCTCGATTTTTTGTTGATGACATTGCCGAGATAACTTAAATTATCTTTTGGGAAAATTGCATTTGTCTCAGGTCTTACAAATGTCTCTCTTTCATCACGATGTTTCTCAATGAGATATGATTTTAATTTCTCAACTAAATCTTTTTTCATCTCACCCAAAACCGAAGCTCTGATGAAATAAGTTATTTGTGATTCTTCGGTCACTGAGCTTGTCGAAGTGCCGATGTCTGCCTTCGACAGGCTCAGGCACCCTTGTCCGTTGTCTGTTGTCTGTTGACCAAATAAAACATCAATTTCTTCAACCGCAAATTCCGTATCGCCCCATTGTGATAACTTGCTTTTGATATTATCTAACGCCTTTTCTGTGTTTATCGCGACTTCTTTCTCTATGGAAATATTTGTCGTAACGTATTCGCAATCTTCATTATATAATTTCGCAGATAAAGCAAAGCCGTCTTCTGTATCTGTAAATCTCAGACTTATTTTTTGTTTTCTGTTACCATTAGATTTCTCGACTTCTTTCTGCCATACTAGGTCAGAATTTCTGAAGATTTTGCTTCCTTCAATCTTGAATCTCGTCGCCATCGAGATGTCGGTATTACTGCTAATAGTCTGTAGTCTAATTCCTTGTTGTCTTGTTGCCTTGTTGTCATGTTGACTTGTATCAACAGCATTAACATTAAATCCCAAGAGATTGTTTTCTCTGTCGAGGAAACAAAGTCCGTCGCCGTTATGGAGTTCTTTTCCAGTCTTGATTGTGATGGATTTATTCTTGATTTTCTCTATCGTGCCGAGATATTCTCCCATTGATTTTGGAGAATAAGGAGCGTCGATGTATTTCTGACGACCGTGGATGAAATAGTCGGTGAAGCCTCTTGAGAACGATTTCTCTGGTGCTGGATAGAAAGTAGGGTTGCTTTCGCCGCGTGAGCTTCTGCAGATGTCGTCGCGTTTTGCAATGACTTCGTCGATTCTATTTCTGTAATATGCAGTGACGTTTTTGACGTAATCGATGTCTTTTAATCTTCCTTCAATTTTGAAAGAAGTGATGCCAGCATCGATGAGTTCTTCTATGTTTTTAGAATTATTCAAATCTCTTAATGAAAGAAGATGTCTATTGCTAATCAGGCGTTTGCCTTCTGCATTCTCGAGGTTCCAGCTGAGACGGCAAGGGTGGGCGCAGGCACCTCTGTTGGCAGAACGACCGCCGATGACGTGACTCAGATAACATTGACCGCTGTATGAAACGCACAACGCACCATGGATGAAATATTCCAAAGGAACTGTGGTCTTTGAGCGGATGTCTTTTATCTGCTCGATGCTGAGTTCGCGAGCGAGTACTACTTGTGAAAATCCTACGTCTTCCAAAAACTTCACTTTCTCGGCTTCAATGTTATGACATTGAGTAGAAGCGTGCAAAGCGATAGGAGGCATATCCATATTTAACAATGCCATATCCTGAACTATGAGCGCGTCTACGCCAGCATTCCAGCAGTCGTAAGCGAGTTTGCGAGCGTCCTCTAACTCGTTGTCGAACAACAGAGTGTTCATGGTGACGTAAACCTTCGCATCGAAGAGAGCGGCGTGTCTGCATAATGCCTCTATGTCTTCGATGCTGTTGCCGACCTTCTCGCGTGCACCGAAACTAGGTCCACCAATATATACTGCGTCAGCGCCATGGTTGATGGCAGCGATGCCAACTTCCAGGTTCTTCGCTGGTGATAAAAGTTCTATCTTTTTCATAAGGAAATGTTTGTTGCAAAGATAAGAAAAGACAACAGACAACAAGTCGACAAGATATTTTTTATTTGAGCAATAAGCAACCCCACCAACTCCTAACTCCACACTCCACACTCCTAACTAAAAAAATGCTTCCCACATCTACCAACTCTCCGTCGTATAATTCGATGAGGTTGAAATTATTGTCTTTTAGGAATTTATCTAATTCTTCTTTTTCTTTTAAATATTTGGTGCTGCCACAAACGATGAGATTGTTATTCCAAACTCCGCAACATCCAGGGAAAAATCCATGGTCGTGACCTTCTAGTTTGATTTGTTTCGGGTCGATGTAGAGAGCTGTGAGCTGTGAGCTGTGAGCCATGAGCTTTTCGGTCGCTGAGCCTGTCGAAGCGCCGAGTTCTGCCTTCGACAGGCTCAGGCACCGTTGACTGTTGACTGTTGACTGTTGTCTGTTGTCCGAAATCGACGTAATAAAAGCATTCTCATTCAGCGCCACAAGATTACATCTTGTATATCCTTGATTAACATGAATGTGATTTTCATATAAAGATAAAATCGTAGAGTCGGTATGTTTTAAATTATGTATCAAAGTGTCACCAATCCCTACTGCGTTGTATGGAACTGTCTCAGGATATTTCTTCCCGACTTCTTTCTTCCCTTCTGTTAATTTTATCTTTCTTTTTTTCAATTCCTTGACGATTTTCTTTGGAGCGTTAGGCGCGTAAATGAGTCCGTCTTCTGTTTGAAAGAAGAAAATATCAGGGTGAGCAGATATTGATTTATAAGTTATTTCAGTAGGATTCAAAAACAAGACATCGCCGAGTTTCTTGAGGTTTCTCTTCGCTTCCTCTGGCATTCTTCCGTCTGCGATGATTGTTGGAAGTTCTTCTTTTGAAGTAATAGTAAAATCAAATTGACTCTGCGTCTCTGCGTCTCTGCGACTTTGCGACTTAAATTCAACATTATCAAACCTTTCTAACAATAATTTCTTATTCTCGCCTTTCCATCCAATCGCATGGTTTATCTGTGATTCAGGAACGTTGATGATGATGTTTTTACTTTCAGTCTTAATATTTTTTAACTTCTCTTTCCAGATATTACTGAAAACCATTTCGGCAAAGTTTTTATGATAAGGACCAGCAACGTAAGCCTCGCTGTCTAATTCATCGGAGGTATGAAGTCCGATTCTTAACACTTTCACTTGATTTTCTGTGAAATAAGAATACAATGTTGCAGAACGTTTCACGGCTTCCTCAATAGTAAGTGCTTGATATTCTCCATTGTGATACATTGTTTCCAACTCAGTGTCTTTCACTACGATACATGGATAGATACGGGTTTCTTTCGCACCAAGATTTACTATATCTTTAGCGGTTTGAAAATCTTTCTCTTCGGTGTCGAAGGGCAGACCAATCATCATTTGCAAGCCTAATGTAATTCCTTGGGAAAGAATTATTTGAGAAGCTTCTGCGATATCGTTATATGTGTGACCGCGTCTGCAATGTTTCAGTACTTCGTCGTTGGTACTTTGTGCGCCGAGTTCGATGTTACGCATTCCGTAACGTTTGATTTCTTGCACTCGGTGATACGAGATATAATCGGGGCGTGTGCTACAACGTATGCCATCGATGAGTCCTTTGTCGAGATAAGGCTGCACCGCTTCCAGATAATCGTTCTGCATCTGAACAGGTAGTCCAGTGAAGTTGCCGCCAAAGAATGCTACTTCAACAAAACGCTGCTCTTCTTTAAAAGAAGCTAAATGACTGTCTATAATAGCTTTAACATCTTCAGCTTTGATAATGTCATTCAATCCTGTTATGCTGAATTGATTGCAATAAACGCAACGATAAGGACATGCCATCTCCGGCAAAAAAATAGGTATGTTGTAGTGTTTTATCATACTGCAAAAATCATAAAAAAATCATTTCAAAACTTAAGTCAAAATTATTATATTTGCAGAAATCAATTTAATATAAAAACACTATGAAATTACAAATCAAAAACTTTATTCTCATCGCCATGATAGCACTTGTAACTATCGGTGGAACAACAAGTTGTAGCAGTAAGAAAAAGTTGGCAAAGAAAGAGTACGAAGCTAAGCTTTTACAAGCAAAAACTGACTTGAATGCTATCATTGAAGGAACTACACAATGGACATTGGAAGAACAAAAATCAAGAATTGATGAAATAGAAAAATCTGATCTTCAAAATGCAGAAATCGATGAATTAATCGTAAAGGCAAAAGAAGTTGTAGAACGTAAAATCGCTGAGGCAGAACGCGTTGCAGAAGAAGAACGTTTGCGACAGATAGAGGAACAGAATAAAATCAAGCAGGTGACATCATTAGAAGACTACTTCACCATCATCGCTGCAGCTCCAGACGCTGACGCTGCAAATGCTAAGATTGCAGAGGCATTGAAATTGTTCGCATCACCAGATGTGCCTGTACTTATCATCGTTTATCATGTTGGTGATATCATTGATTATGATGCACCTACAACAGCTGAGAAATATTTGAATTATATCAAAGACCAAAAGAAAGTGGCAGTTGGTATCTATAATATCAAATATGACAGCAACAACAAAATCACTGAGTTAGAGTTAATTAAAAAATAATCGTTATGAAGAAGATATTTTTAACATTATTATTCGGTATATTTCTTATCGGTAATACACAGGTTGTAGCTCAAGAATTGAGTCCAGAACGTAAACAAGCTGTCGACAGCCTTGCTCTTGAAAAAGTCCGTGACCTTAGTAAATATATTAAAATAGTAGGCTCTAAAGAAACACCTTGGAGTGAAGCTAACAGAGTAATAGACCGCGCTGAAGAACTCTTCGCGCCAGACGCAGAAATAGGTGTCTCTTCATTGTCATCAAATGAGGTTCAATATTATAAGGTACGTAAATACCTCGAACGTTTGATGCGTCTTAATTACGACAGAGTTGAAATAGACTGGTATAAGATAGAGTACGTCAGCGACTTGCAACGTCAGCCTGACGGAACTTATGTAGGTGTCATCACAGTGTTCCAGACATTCAAAGGCTTCGATAAAGAAGGTCGTCTTATCTATCAAGACACAACTAAAAAAGATATCACTGTTTACGTAAAACGTAAAGAGACACAAATCGGTGGTCGTCTCATTGGTTTCTGGGATGTATTGCTCGGTGATATGAGAGTTAAGGAAACTTCAGTAAAATAAAAGAAACATAACTAACAGCTCCTAAATTTGGAGCTGTTTTTACTAGAATATCATAATGAATAAATTTTTGAGAATCTGCACCTTGCTGTTGCTAGGTGTGCTTGTTAAATTATCTGAAGCTCAAGTTTATACCAATCTCGGTGACGTACAAGTTGACGAAAAGGCTTTTTATACAATGACAAAACAAATGAGCCAGTTTATGAGCCGATTCAACTACGAAGAAGATCAGTATGGAAAGAAAATACATCCCGACTCACCTGATTACAGAAACAGAATGAAGCGCAAGACAGTGCTGCCACTTCTGTTCGATATGGAAAACCCACGAACAAATGGCTCTCTCCGTGATTTCTTCATCTCCGATTTGACACAAGCAGATTCTAACTACTTCGAATTCCTCGGAGGAAAATGGTATTCAGAAGTGTCAGCAACATTCAAGATGAATGGCAAAAGCGTCGACATCAGCATGATATTCGCAATAGAGCAGGAAAGCCTCGGCTCTAAATGGGTGCTAACCAATGTCTTCTTCTCCGACTTTAACAAACTTTTCCCTAAAGGCGATATAGCAGAACAACAAAAACATTTCTTGCATCCTATGAGCCATGAACTGGATTTTATGAATATACATAAAGTGTTCAAAACACCAGAATGTATTGAATATTACGCATCTAACACTTACTCACCAGATTACCTTTCTATGTTTTTCTATGAGATAAAAAAAGGTAACCTCGTTTTCGAAAAGATAAATAGCGAGAAATTCCATGTGTTCCAAATAGATAACTGGTATTTCGAAGTGTCTTGGTTCAATAGAGACGGATTGAATACAGGATGGTTAATATCTAATCTTATCTTCTTGAAAGATAATGAAAAAGAAGAACTTCTGAAATTTTATCAACCAAATATCAATAAACAACAATGAAAAAAATATCATTATCTTTAATATTATTTTTCTTAACATTATCAATAACAGCTCAAAACCTGTCTGATAAAGATATTAAAGAGTATGAAACTCAAATATATCAGATGGTTAACTATCTTCAAGAGACTGTAAACTTCATCGGTGACCCTGATAATTATGCGCAAGAAAAGGATATTATCTTTAAGGAAAGCTATAGCAAAATCTTCAGAGATGATAATGTTCAAGTTGAAGACGACCTCGATGAAAATAGAGGAACAACAATAAATAAAGACGTTCAAGCTTATCTTAAAGATATAGATTTCTTCTTTGATGATGTTGAATTTACCTTTGATATCCAAAATGTTACACCTCAAATCAATGAATTAGGCGAAACATTCTTTAAGGTAGAAATGATAAGAACTATCGCTGGCAACACCATCACTGGCGATTCGATACATAATTCCAGAAGTCGTTTCCTCGAAATAAACCTCGACACTTATAAGAAAGAACTTAAGATAGTTAGCTTCTACACTACCAAGCCAAATGCTAGAGAAGAACTGTTTAACTGGTGGAATTCTATGAGCGACGCATGGAAGAAACATCTAGCAAAAGATTACTACATCTCTGAAGATGTTGAGTTTAGCTCTGTTGATAAAATCTTAACAGATGGTTATATAATCTTCGTTAAAAAAGAGATTGCATTACAAGATTCTTTCATGATTGTTGGTAACGACACTATGTCGATGGATCGTATCGATGAACTCTACGGACATAGTCCAGACACAATAGTTTATATTGATGAAGTAGTTTCTCGTTGGGTGGAAGATACTATAATAACATCACTATCACCTATTTACGAAACACTTCAACAAATTGCAAAAACAACAGAAGTCAATGTGGCTGGCGATAAAAATATCGAAGACCTTAATCCTTTGTCAGAGTTGTCTGAACTACGTTTCCTTAACTGCTCCGATACCAAAGTGTCTGATATCAATCCTATACGTAACTTGAACAAGATTAAAGAGTTGAATATCAGCGGAACTGAGATTTCAGATATTTCTAACTTGAAATACGCTAATGTCGTTCAGGTTTTCAAAGCCGATAATACTCAAATTAGCGACATCTCAGTAGTGTCATTCTTTAAAGATTTGAATAACTTATCTTTAGCTAATACTAATGTCAGCGATATCAATCCATTGACAGTTTGCATAAACTTGACAACCCTCAATTTGTCGAGAACACAAATCACTAATCTCGCTCCTTTGACTAACTTATTGAATCTTTACGACTTGGATATTAGCAATACTCCTGTATCTAATATTTCCCCATTGCATGCTCTCGTAAATCTTCATTTCTTAAACATAGAAGGCACTCAAGTGACAGACTTAGCACCTCTTAATAATTTGGACGGACTTAATGAAATCAATTTTTCCAACACTCAGATTTCTGATTTGATGCCATTAGACAAGATGTCTCGATTGAGTAAGATTTATTGTGATAACTCATTGGTTGACAAGAAAATGACAGATACTTTCATGAGTTCTAATCCTAACGTTCTCGTTATCTACGAAACAAAGGCTCTTGAATTATGGTGGAATGCTCTTCCTTCCTTCTGGAAAGATTTATTGACAGACCAGGCAATGACAAGCAAAAGACCTACAAAAGAAGAATTACATTCTATTATTAACATAAGAAATCTTAAGGTAAATCATTTCATTCAGGATGCAGAACCAATTAGTCGATTGACAAACATTGAGTTTCTCGATATGTCGGATTCTAAAATTGATGACTTGTCGCCACTTTATGGCTTGCATAATCTTAAATCCTTGAATGTCAAAAACACAGTGATTTCAGATTTGTCAGCATTGTCTAATTTGAAAAATTTAAAGGAACTTAATATTGAAAATACTGATGTTAAATCCTTGAAACCTCTTTATGACTTATCAAATTTATCTATTATTTATGCTGACGGAAGCAAGATAAATAGGGACGAAGTGATAGGACTTAAGAAACAGCAAAGACAATTAACCGTTGTCTATCAGACAGATGAACTCAAAATGTGGTGGGGTAATCTCGACTTGTCATGGCGCGAGATTTTCAACAGCCATCTCTTATGCGACTCTAATCCTACTGCGGAACAATTGCAGTCTATTATTGATATTGAAGAAGTTATCGTTAATCCAGATAATGTGGTATATAGTCTGGAACCATTAAGACAAATGGCATTCTTGAAAAAGTTAATAATAAATAACAATCAGATTCAAGACCTTACTCCATTGAGCGACAAGGAATATCTGGAAGTGCTTTCAGTAAGCGGCAATCCTGTCGATAATATTATTCCATTGGCTAACTCACATTCCTTGAAGAACTTAAATATAGAAAACACTCCAGTTTCTGACTTGACACCTATAGCATCTTTGAAGAATATAAAGGTTCTCAACATTGGCGGTACTTCTGTAAGAAATCTCAAGCCACTCGCTGATTATCAGTCATTGGAGGATTTATCTATTGTCAACACATATATTAAAAGTGTAGTGCCATTGGAAAACCTCACTTCTTTGAAGCATCTCAAGGCTTATAAGACAAAGATAAAGAACAAACACATAGAATTGCTCAAGCAGAAATTCCCTGATTTGAACGTAATATATTATTGATAAAAACAAAAAACTCCAACATACAAAATGCTGGAGTTTTTTATTAAATCAAACGATAATATCAATCGTCATAAGAGATAAGCTTGCCTTTGCTGTTGAATTCAAGTTCTAAGTTGTTGCTAAGTTCAATTGTTATACGGTTGAATTCTTTTTCTACGTCAGTGATGCACAAATCTTTGTGATACATTTCTACGTAGTTTGTTATCTCTGCTAAGATGAAGGCTGTAGGAATACATTTTTTCTTTCCGCTTACGTCTGTCCAATCACCTTTTGCATTGAACTCGATTTCTGTGCCATCTTCGAAACGAATCTTGTAATCTACATCTGCAAATTCTTTATCGCTGAAAATGTACTGAATTGTGTAATCTTTAAAATAAGTGTTTACGAATTCTTGTGCTTTTGCAGGAAGTTGTTCAAATTTTGTCATGCCGTTTTGGGCGAAAGCGCTTGCTCCTAATAAAAGAATAGTCGCTAAAGTTAAGATTTGTTTTTTCATTTTGTTAAGTTTTAAGTTAGTTTGATTTAGTTTCTTATTTGTTGAATGCTGTGAAATTAACAAATATTATACCATAAGTGTTTTTATGTTTTAATAAAATTATTTCACCCAATGTATATGATATTCTGTGTTTTGCCAATAATTGTTTGTCTTTTCAATGTTTTTTGTAAATCCTAACAGGAAGCCCCCACCTCCAGCTCCGCATAATTTCACTTGGAAGCCATCTTTATTAATATCTGTTAAGAAAAAATTCCTCGTTTCTTCTGGAATTGTGTGAGTAAGCAACTCCAGTTGTAGTTTCGAAAGTTGTAATAAATAATTGAAAAACTCATCATCTTTTTTATCTGTCAAGGAGTTGATACACTTACTTACAAGTGGAACATATTCATTGTCAAATTTATCAAGATATGATGTATCTTCTCTTAATTTCTTAAAATGTTCTACCAACGGAGCTGTCGGACTTTTTATCTTTGTATCAATCAAAAAGATATGAATATCTTCTGACATAAAATCATCATCCAAGATACTCAACTGTTGTCCGTTGTCTGTTGTCCGTTGACTTAAAATAAAAGGTTTTCCCCAATAACATTGCAAGGGATCCATGCCGGAGCTGCTGCCATGAAAATAGCACTCCATCTTTGCAAGGAAGTCTTTCAATTTTGGTGTTTCGTTAATTTCTATTAACTTATAACGGTCGTAAATAGCAGCTACCAATGCGCCGGAGCTACCCACTCCATAGCCTAATGGAATATTGGAATCGAAGAACAAGCCTGCATCGAGCTCCATGCCTAGTCTTCTTAAATCAAGAATCTTGAATGTGTCATCATTGCATAGATACTCATAGAAATTACGAATGTTGGCATTAGATTCTAAAGCAGTTTCTGACGGACGGTTTATGACTGAACTCCATTCTCCAAAAACTGAATAATACGGAGTCAACAAAGCTTCCGATCCGAAAATCATCGAATATTCCCCGAATAATATGAGTTTGCCGTTGTAACGTTTCATTTTTTTAGAGTTTCTGAGGGTCTGAGTTTTTGAGTTTCTGAGTTTCTGAGTTTCTGAGTTGTCATCACCTTAGCAACTTAGTAACTTAGTAACTCAGCAACTCAGCAACTTAATACCTTATCGTCAATGTATTTGTTTTCGAAACAATAGTCTTTTAGCACTTCTTCAATGAATTTATGTACTTGTTCAGCACATGAATCTGGATAGAGAAGATGCACGTTAGGACCTGCGTCTAAGGTGTAACACACTGGAAGACCTGTCTCTTTTCTGAATTCTAAAATCTTATTGATAATATTGATAGTGTTAGGTTCTTTGAGAGTGTATGATGGAGTAGAAGTCGCCATCAAATCGTGAAGTTGATTTGCTTCAGCTTCAGCTATTTTTATAAAACCTTCCAAATCACCTTGTTTCAATATCGTTAATAAGTCTTCAGTATTTTTTCTTGCAGTAGAGTAACGCATTTCCGCCATAGGATGATTGTCCATCAATGAGTGCCCAGCACGACTTGAGACGCTTTTTTCTTTTGAACTCACAATCAAAATAGTGTCGTGATAAGTCTTGAAGACAGGATGTATCATATCGCCGATTGGAATGGCGTAATCGTTGGAACTATTTGATAATGATGGTGTCTCTCCCCACAATGTCATTATTGGATATACTGAACGCGCCGCACTTCCTGATGCCAGTCTCGACAAGAACGAAGCTTCTTGCAAGTCGATTTTGCTATCTTTATATTTTATTTCCAACAAACACATTATCAATGCGCTCATCGAAGAAGCACTCGATGCTATGCCTGAAGAATGTGGAAAAGAATTATAACTCTCAATCTTTAAATCTAAGCCTTTTAAGAATGTGAAATATTGCTCGTTGGCATTAAGAAATTTCTCAATCTTACTTTTAAAAGCAGGATTTTCTTTTCCTTCAAAATAAAATTCCATCGAGATATCATCGTGACATCCTTCTTTATATGTCACTTTTGTCTCAGTGAAACAATTGCTTAAAGTGAAACTTATCGAAGGGTTGTTAGGAAGCTGATTTCCATGCTTGCCCCAATATTTCACTATCGCGATATTAGAAGGACTACGTTTTATTATTTGGTTATTATTCATTTTGCAATTTATTTGTGATTTCTACCACTCCTAATTCATAATTTATTATTAGCTTTCGACAGGCTTAGGCATCATGAAACTCTGAGCCTCTACGCGAGTCTCGGTGTCTCGGTGTCTCGGAGACTTGGTGTCTCAAAAAATCCTCAACTCCTAACTCCTAACTATAACACTATATCATTATACTTAAAAACAATGTCAAGGTCTTTGCTGTCGAAATATTTTTTAACTTTTTCCTCATCCCATTCTGTCGCTACCAGGAAGAAGTCGCCACCCCATGCTCCGAGTGATTTTATCTCTCCTTCAAAATCGTTAAAATATTTCTTGAGACGTTTCTGTTCCAGACATGCCGCCGTTATCTCTTCATGTATCTTGATGAAATAGCAGAAATCACTTAATGTATCAATCTCAGGCAATATTCTGCTGATTTCGCTTATGGATTTTATCTCGCTCTCATAATTATTATCCTTGCTCAAGAATGCCTTGATTTCTTTGGCAGAACTTTGTTTATGACCATGATAAACGAAATATAAGTTGTCTTTGAAACTTGGGTCGAAGTTAGCAGTTTCAATATTTTGACTTATGGCATTGGGGTCATTCTTCATCAATTTGAAGAAAATAGGATGGTTAGATTTGGCACATGCTATGTCGTAGCCAGAGCCTTTGAAAGTGGAATCTAACAGTTTGTATGGATTTATCTCTGCCCATTCTGCCACATTATTAATTAATGTAGAGCTACTGCCAAGACCCCATTGCGGGTCAAAATCTAGAAGCGTGGTAAATCTGTAATCGTGAGGCTCTGCAAAAATATTTTCATTCAAAGATTTGGTCTTCGATAAAATATCTGACAGACGCTCAGCTTTCTCTTTGTCGTCGGTGCTTTTTACACTAAAATCGTTTTTATTCAAAACAGCCGAAAACCAGTGATAATTTGAACTCTGAACTCTGAACTCTGAACTCTGAACTTGGGCTGTTGACTTATATAAAGCATCCCAATGGATGAGACCTTCGTTGCTATCCATAATTTCGACATCGAGGCTCTGTCCTTTTTTCAAAGGTAAAGCCAGTGCCGTCGCACCTTTTAAAACGAGATACTCACCCGTTAACAAAAACTTGCCATTCGATTTAAAAACCATAGTTTTTTTTTAATTCATAATTCATAATTCACAATTCATAATAATCATTATGCATTATGCATTATGAATTATGCATTGTATTAAGGAATTTCTCAACTTCAGAATATGAAACGGTTTTATCTTTGAAATATTCTGTCGCCAAAGTCTTTTCATTTTCTGTTGCGCCGAGTTGGTTGAGGATATTTGCTAGGTGCATCTTCATGTGTCCTTGCTGAATGCCTTTTGTTGTCAATGATTTGACAGCTGCATAATTATTTGCAAGTCCCATTGTGGCTGCAATCATCATCAGTTGTTTTGCAGAAGGATTACCCATCAGTTCGAGTGATTTCTTTGCCAAAGGATGTAATGAGGTAAGGCCGCCGACAGTGCCGAGTGCCAAAGGAACTTCAAGGGTAAATCTGAAGATATCGTCTTTTATGTCGACATAAGACAGACTCGCATAATGACCGTTTCTGGATGCGTAGGCGTGACCTGCAGCTTCCACAGCGCGGAAGTCGTTGCCCGTTGCTATGACGACAGCGTCGATGCCGTTATAAATACCTTTGTTGTGTGTGGTGGCGCGATATTCGTCGATGTGAGCTATGTCGACAGCTTTCTTGAATTTTGCTGCGAAAGCCTTGCCATCGAGTTGCTCGTAGACGCCATTTAGCTCGTCGGTGTGACATTCCACCCAGACCTTCACCTTACATTCTGGAGTGTAGTTCGACAAGATGCACATCACGATTTCAACGCTTTTTTCTTCTTCTTTTAGATTTTCTTGACGTGAGAAAAATTCCTGCAGACTGCGTCCGAAGCTTTCCAAAATCGAGTTGATGAAGTTGGCTCCCATTGAGTCGCAGGTGTTGAAAGTGACGCGAAGCTGATAATAGTTTTCGATTTTATCTGTGAAGTCGATGAGTTCGATGTCGAGGATGCCGCCGCCGCGTTTCTCCATCTTCTCGGTGATGGAAGCGGTACTGCGTAAAAGTTTTGTTTTTATCTCAGGCATGAGATTTAACAACGTCTCTTTGTTGCCTTTCCAGCAGAAATGCACCTGACCTACTTTTTTCACATCGACTATTTCAGCGTGGAAGCCTCCACGTTCGCCCCAGAACTTAGCTGCGGCAGAAGCAGCTGCAACGACAGAGCTTTCCTCAATAACCATAGGAACGATATATGTCTCGCCGTTGATAATCACATTAGGAGAAACGCCGTAAGGAATATGGAAATTCGAGATGGTGTTCTCGCTGAACTCGTCAAATTGTTTCTGGCACTCATCGTCGCGATGCCAGAAGCTTTTCAATAAGCTAATAAATTCACTAGGATTCTCAACAAATTCAGCAACTGCTTTCAATTTGTCTTCCTTGATAAGCTTAGAAAATCCTTTTTTTATAATCTCTCTTTTTTTCATAATATTTCTATTGGCTTTGAGCAATGGGCAATGTTATAATGTATAATGAAGAATGAAGAATTTTCAACTTTCAACTTTCAATTTTAAATTGCTTATGGCTCACAGCAAAAATAATAAAATATTACCTTAAAAAATATTATGTTTTTTAAAAAGGATACAATATTTATTTGCATGAAAAACATTATCTTTGCCACATCAACAAAATTTTATTTTATGAAGAAATTTTTATCACTTATCTTATTGGTAATATTGGGTTTTAATGTCAAAGCTCAAACTTCTTTAACAGAAGCTGTCGACTTCACAGGAACAGATTGTTATGGAGAAGAAGTCATAAATCTTTTTGAAATCTTAGACAGAGGACAGCACGTTCTCATGGATTTCTATTTCTATTCATGTCCTCCATGCCAAACAGCAGTTACTCGTGCCGTTGAAGCATACGAAGCTTTTGGTTGTAACAAACATGATGTATTCTTCATGGAAGTAACACACGTTGATAATGATGAAATTTGTCAATGGTGGGCTGAGAAATATGGCGTTCAATATCCAACTATCGGTAGAGATGGTGGTGGCGATGTCATACAACAGCTTTATGGAACAAAAGCATATCCAACTTTTGTGTTGATAGCTCCAGATCGTAAAATCTTATTACAAGACATGGATTACGATTCTATCAAGGAAATTGGTGCTCAATACATCATCGAACAGCTCGAACAATTCGGTATCGAACAACACAGCTGCGACGATCCAGTTGTAGATGTCGCTATCGATGAAGTGTCTACAACAGAAATAACAGCTACATTCACACCAGCAGAAGAATGTGCTTCATATCATTTGCTGCTTGATACAGAAGCTTCAATGCAACAATGGACAACAATGTTCGGAATGTCAGAAGAAGAGTTGGTGGTTTCTTGGGGATTAGAGAAAAACGAGACATACACTCACACATGGGATGAACTGGTACCTAACACAGAGTATACAGTTTATGTCCTTCCTAAAGATGCAGAAGGTAATGCATTACCAATGGTAAAGACAAAAGCATCAACAGAAGTTCTCGGAGGCGAAGGCGTATCAGTAGTAGATTTGGAAGTTGAAGTCATGTCGAAAACTTCTGTCTTCGTGACAGCGACACCAAATGAAGAGACAGCAGAATATCATTATATCCTTATTGAAAAATCTTTCGCTGATTCAATAGGCGCTGACTCAACAATTATGTTAGTTCAAACAGACCCATATGCTCTTTATGATATAGACGAATGGGAATGGATTGATTTAAATGCAGAAACAGAATTCTATGCCATAGCTCAAGGCAAAAACGCTAAAGGCGAATGGGGCGAGATAACAAAAGTGGAATTCAAAACATCAATGGAAAACACAGTCGAACTCGCTGAAAATAACTTCAACATCTATCCAAATCCTGTTGACGACAGATTATATATCGCAACTGAATCAGAGATTGAGGAAGTTGTAGTATATGATGTTTATGGAAGAATTCAAAAACTCAGAAACTCAGAAACTCAGAAACTCAGAAACTCATTAGATATAACAAATCTTAACAGCGGAGTTTATTTCGTGAAGATTAAAACTGAAAATGGCGAAGTGGTGAAGAGATTTGTTAAGAATTGAGAATGAAGAATGAATAATGAATAATGAAGAATGAAAAATGAAGAATGAAAAATGAACAATGAAAAATGAACAATGAAAAATGAACAATGAATAATGAAAAATTAAAATAATTATACATTATACATTATACATTATACATTATACATTATACATTATACATTATACATTATACATTATACATTATACATTATACATTATACATTATACAT
>JBGVQR010000002.1:0-6174 GCA_045127605.1 Candidatus Limimorpha sp.
CGTCATTACAACAGCAGCTCTCTATAAACTTTCAATTTTCAGTTTTCAATTTTCAATTTCTTGGCTTGAGTCCAAGGATTTCTCTTGCTTCATCTGAAGTCGCTACTTCACGGCCGAGTTCTTTAGCGAGACGAACGACCTTAGCAACGAGTTCGCCGTTTGACTTAGCGAGAACGCCTCTTGAGAGATATAAGTTGTCTTCGAAACCGACTCTTACGTTACCGCCCATAGCGATAGCTGCTGCTGCGATTGGGAAAGCGTGACGACCGATACCTGTCGCTGTCCATGTTGAACCTGCAGGGATAGCGTTGACCATCCAGCAGAGGTTAGCTACTGTAGCTGGTGTACAGCCAGGAACGCCGAGGACGAAGTTGAACTGCATCGGAGCAGCTGGCACTTCACCTTTACGAGCCATATTTAATATTGTGTCGATGTGACCCATCTCGAAGCATTCGTATTCTGGCTTGATGCCGCGTTCTAACATACGTTTGCCGAAAGCGCGCATCGTTGGCATTGTGTTGTCGAAGATTTCATCGCCGAAGTTACATGTACCGCAGTCCAATGTTGCCATTTCTGGAAGTGGGTTTGTGTCTGTTGACTGAAGACGTTCGTCTGGTGTCATGCCGACAGCGCCACCTGTTGAAGGAATCAAGATTACGTTAGGACAAGCCTTGTAGATAGCTTCTTCGCATTCTTGGAAACGAGCAGCGTTTTGTGTTGGGGTGCCGTCATCGAAACGGACGTGAAGGTGAACGATAGCAGCGCCAGCGTCGACAGCTGACTTAGCTTCTCTCACGATTTCTTCTACTGTATAAGGAACAGCAGGGTTTTGTTCTTTAGTTACTTCTGCGCCGCAGATAGCAGCAGTGATGATGAGTTTTTCCATAGTGTATATTTTTATCTTTCAATTCTTTGACATTGTTTTGGAACTACGCATGTACCGCTAGCACGGCATACTACGATTGGTTCTGGCAATACGTCAGCTGCTGAGTCAGAGATGTCTGGACGTGGGATGATGACTTTACGGGCCACGAATTCCATCTTGCGTGAGGTGTTACCTATTTTTGTAACCCAGCCTTCTGCTTCGATATAGTCGCCAGCATAAACTGGTGCTAAGAATTCGATATTGTCGTATGCGCAGAAGAGACCTTCGTCACCGTCTGTCATGATTAACAATTCTGTTGCAACATCGCCGAAGAGGTGAACCATGTGAGCACCATCGACTAAGTTACCGCCGTAGTGAGCGTCTTTTGCACTCATACGCAATCTGATAAGAGATCTATATTCTTTTTCCATTTTATATATTTTTTAGTCAACGGACAACAGACTACAGTCAACAGTCTTTGTCCAAAATATTAAATTTTCAAATTTCAGTTTTCAATTTTCATTTTTCAAGGTAGATTCCATCTACGAAGATACCAGAAGCGTGGATTTGTTCTGGTGCTATCTCCCCTTTCTTGACGAGTTTCTCAGCCTCAACGACTACATAGTCGGCTGCCATTGCCATGAGTGGATTGAAGTTTTGTGATGTTCCGAGGAATACCATGTTACCTTCTTCATCCACGATGTTAGCACGCAAGAATGCGATGTCAGCTTTAAGAGGTTTTTCGAGGATATAATCTTTACCGTCGACGTTGACGATTTGTTTTCCGTCTTGAATGATGGTTCCCAAGCCTGTTGGAGTGAGCACTCCGCCGAGGCCTGCGCCGTAAGCTCTGATACGTTCTGCGAGTGTGCCTTGTGGTACGTATTCAACTTCGAGAGTGCCGGCGTTCTTTTGAGCTGCGGTTTCTTTGTTGGTTCCTGTATGAGAAACGATAGCTTTCTTCACTTGATGGTTAGCTACGAGTTTGCCATGAGCCACGTTGTCGTAAGCCGTGTCGTTAGCGATGATTGTGAGGTCTTTAACGCCTTTTTCAACGATAGCGTCGATGATTTGGACTGCGCTGCCGACTCCGAGGAATCCAGCGAACATAATTGTCATGCCATCATGAACTTTTGCTACGGCTTCTTCTAATGATATCAGTTTATTCATATATGTTAAATTTTATTAATTTCAAATTTTGCATTAACGTGCAAATATAATTTTTTTTCCTTAAAGTTTAACAATGTTTGAATAATATTTTGCAGTGAGCTATGAGCTATGGGATGTGAGCAGTTTAATATGAAGAATGAAAGTAATGAAGTGATGGAGTAATGAAGTGATGGAGTAATGAAGAGCTCATGACTCACGGCTCAGAGCAAAAATAATTTCTAATTCCTCTTGTAACATTCTACAACTATCTTGGTATATAATATTGAAAACACAAAATTAGATTGTATGGCAAATAGAAGATTTAGAAAAGACAAGGCTGACAGAGATTTTGATGCTATGATAGAACAGATATCTAAAGCAAAGGATCAAACCACGATGTCGCTATCCGCTTGTTTGAACAGAATCAGGATTAGAATCAATTCTGAAAACTATAACGACAGCGTCGTTGAAGAACTGAGAAACGACTTCGACTATGTAGAGAAGAAGTTGGGCACTTGTCCTGAGGAATCTGCCATACTGGCTTGCGTCTTGGAAACTGATTATGGGTTCCATTCTTGTGAAGACGATGACATAGCGTCATATATGGGCTTCACAAACATAGAATTCTTGTGCTATCGCAAATATTTAGATTCTTTGGCAGAGAAAAGAATAGTAAGAATTTCCAAGGACAGTGCGAATGTTTCATATAAGGTTATCAAAGAAGCCTGCAAAGCTATTGTAGAAGACCGAGAATTTTCAGAAAAGAATTTCGCTGGCATCAGTACTGAGGAGATGTTTTCTCATATGCGCATTTTTTTCAAAAACTTCAGAGACGAGGAAATCAATGAAAAAATGCTTATCAACGACCTTAATATGTTGGTCGATATGAATCCTCAAAACATATTCTCTCAGAAGATTAACGAATACGGCATCAAGAATTTAAGGGATACAGAACAGCGCATCTTCTATTACCTCTGCCATCGTTTTGTCAGCTTCGGCGACCAATACATGAATTTAGGATGCCTCAGCGAGTTTATATCAAAATATGAAGACGAACAGAGGTTCTTCCGTAATTTACAAGCAGGAAAGATGACATTGCAAGCCAATGGACTCATCTGTTTCGGTGGAGAAGAAAACTTCATGGATAAAAGTCAGGTTGGTCTTTCCGAGAAAGTAAGAGACGAACTATTCACTGAAGTAGAATTATTTTGTGAAACAGTAGAAGGTCATAAAGACCTTATGAACTACGAAAGCATCGTCACAAAAGAGTTGTTTTATAACGATAACGAACAAGAACAAATCAACCGTTTAGGACAGCTTCTTGATGAAGAGCAGTTTAACGGCATACAGTCGCGCCTCGAGGAGATGGGCATGCGCAAAGGTTTCAACATCATTCTCTATGGCGGTCCTGGAACTGGCAAGACTGAGACTACTATGCAGCTGGCTAAAAAGACAGGCAGAGACATCTTCTGCATCGACATGAGCAAGCTGAAAAGCAAATGGGTCGGGGAATCGGAAAAATGTGTAAAAGGCGTTTTCAACACATATAGACATTTATGTAAAAGCAAGAAGACAAAGCCGATACTTTTCTTCAACGAAGCCGACGCTATCTTTGGGAAAAGAATGGAGAATGTCGATTCTTCTGCTGCACAGATGCTAAACACTCTTCAGAATATCATACTTCAAGAAATGGAAACTCTTGATGGCATTATGATTTGCACCACGAATCTCCACGGCAACTTAGACCCAGCATTCGAGCGCAGGTTTATATATAAGATAGCTCTCGAAAAGCCTGATGAAAAGGTCAGAGGCAAGATATGGAAGTCGATGCTGAAAGGTCTTGAAGAAAGCGACTACTCTACCCTAGCCAGCAAATTTCAGTTCAGCGGCGGACAGATTGAAAACGTGGTGAGGAAAAGCACCGTCGATTATATCCTCAGCGGCGAGAAGACCTCACTCGAGACAGTGTGCAAGTTCTGCGAAGAAGAGACTTTCAAGAGAAAAGCTGAATTAAGAACAAAAAGAATAGGATTTCGTCAAGAATAAAAAACTGTAACAAAACTGTAACAAATATTTATTCACAAAGTATAAAAGCATAGATAAACATATCGTAAACAATTTAAATCGTTGGAACAAACGAGAGGACAAATAGGTTATCCTGAATCAACCTTACAACATTCAAACACTATAACTATGCACTGTATTTCTACAACTTGGCGTAATTGTGTTACCTGCAGCAGATGGACTGGAAAAGCAACTCCTAATGCCTTCTGCACTAATGTAGAATTTGACCCTCATGAAACTGGCAAATGTATGGGCGGAGGTTACAATCTTTGCAATACACCACCAATGGGAACATGCAACAAATGGCAACAGAGATGGTAAACGCCAAAAATCAGCAGTTCGGGAAAAACTTCCCGAACTGTTTTACATTTATAGAATTATTCAAACGAGATAATTACACCAAGAGACAAATAGCATATACATCATTCTATTCCATTAGATTGGAGTATTTCCTTAGCATCTTCCATTATCTCAGTCAGTTCCACTGAATAAGTTGGAATGCGATAAGGCACGCTGGAATCATAAAAAGCGCTATCAATAATACTGCATATTCTTCCATATACCTCTTCATTCTTGGTTCTGAGGAGGTTAAAAGTAAGGTCAGAATTTATCATATACTCTGTCGTCAGATAAATGTAAATATCATCTGGCAAATTCAAATTCATTTCAATGATTTCTGGAGCATTATTTATTCCATCATAAAACGCTGCGACCTTAACTTTATAGCAATAATATTTCTCATAAATATCAATATTTTCAACTGCCATCTGTTCACCCATCTTATTCTCAGAAAAAAGACATTTCACATCCATAAAGTTGTCATTCGCTTTTGCCACTTCCGACATGATATCTTTACGCCATGCCTTATCTTCCTTGTCGCCATTTGCAACTTCTTCAGGATATTCTTTTTCTACATGGGCATCTACCAAAGACTCGATTTCAGCGATATTCTCATCAGAAAGACACCTTAACTTTTTGACAGAATCGTCGTAAATTGAATCATTATATTCAACCAAATAATATGATTTTCTGTCTTTTGTCTGCAAATATTCATTAATAAGATTAGGAAAAGTATTGCGTTTTTCGGTAACGCCATCCATTATATCAAAAAATTCCTGGGCTGAATTTACTTTTATAGTATCTTCCATAATATTTGTTTTTTTGAGTTTTACAATTTAATATTGACTTCACAAAGTTATAAATCCCTGCGAATTGTAATCATATTTTTCTAGAATTATTTCAAGTCCACTAACCAATACGAATTGACACGAAATATTTTCTTTAATGAGTTCTAGTTCAAAGTTCAAAGCTCAGAGTTCAGAGTTCAAAGCTCAGAGTTCAAAGTTCTAAATTATCGGCTTCCCAAAGAGGTGCATATCATCTGGGAGTTTATAATCAAGTACGCCATTGTTATCACGCAGTTGCACAAGCAGTTTTCCCAGCACTCTTGACTTCCTCTGGAATTGTCTCGCCTACAGCATTTTCGGCACGACTAACGATTTCTGCATTTACTGGCTTGCACGAGAAGATATGGTTATCGTCGGTAATCTGTGGCACTTCTACGGTATAGACATAGCGACATTCTTTGCCATTGGCTCTCGCCGCCTTTGTTGCATAGAGCACAGCTGTCTTATAACTCGAGGTAATATATATGCCGTACCCGAACTTCGACTTGCCCTCTCCTGCTCCTAGAAACGAAAGGGAGAACTTATCGAAGAGATAGCAGCTGCCGTGATAAAATATTTCTGCAGAATCCATAAACACTATTTTTAAAATGTGATTGTATAATCGACCTCGTCATCTCTGCAGGCATCTAAATCTAAACCTACACGTTCTGCAACGAAGACATGATCGTGACATCCGCAAATATAACAAAAAGTTTCCAGATTCACATTGATTTTTGCCATATTTTCAATTTTAAAGATTTACGGATTTATAATACAAAGATACTGATTAATACCTGTTGGCGGAATTAATTTAGTGCATACTTAATTCTGCCAATGGGCTTGTCGTTAATGAAGTTTACGTATTGCAGAATGGTAAGTGCACTAATTTTGCCAATGATCCTGGCAAACAAACCATTCGTTATTTTCGCA
>JBGVQR010000003.1:0-30779 GCA_045127605.1 Candidatus Limimorpha sp.
GTGGTGTCGAGTACGTAGTCGGCTTCGGCAGCAAGAAAAGAAGCGGTATTGCCTACTATGGCGACGAGTTTGTTTTTCCTAATCTTTATTAATGGTGTGAGCACTTTGATTTCAGGAGTCTCGCCGCTTTTTGAAATAATTATCACTATATCTTCGTCTCGTATTATGCCTAAATCGCCGTGGATAGCATCGGCAGCGTGCATGAAAACAGCTGTCGTTCCGGTAGAATTCAAGGTCGCAACTATCTTTTGTGCGATATTTGCACTCTTTCCTATACCAGAAACAATCACATTGCCCTTAGAATTCAATATTAATTCCACTACTTTTGTGAAATTATCTGTTAAAAGCTCTTTCAATCCTAATATTGAATTAGCTTCTGTATCAATAACTTGAATTGCTATGTCTTTGATGCTTTCCATAATTTTAAAAAAATATTACTTTTTTCTTGCTTCTTTAAAATTAAAAATCATAACTTTGTCAAAGAGACGAATAAATAGATTTTACTTTAGACAATACTTTGCAAATATAAACAAATTTCATTGAAAAGAATATGGCAAAAATTGATGAAAAAAGTTTGCACGAATTATTAAAAAATGTTTTTGGTTTCGAGCAATTCAAAGGTAATCAAAAAGCTATTATAAAAAGTATATTGGCGGGCAATAACACATTTGTCCTTATGCCAACAGGCGGCGGCAAGTCGCTATGTTATCAGTTGCCTGCATTGATTAGTGAAGGCACAACTATCGTCGTTTCACCTTTAATAGCATTGATGAAGAATCAGGTTGACATGATTCGTAACTTCGGCGCTGACTCGGGCATCGCTCACGTCATGAATTCATCATTGACAAAGACAGAGCTGAATCAGGTGAAAGAAGACCTCTCGAGTGGCAAGACAAAATTGTTGTATGTGGCTCCTGAGTCTCTCACCAAAGAAGAAACTGTCGAGTTCTTGCGCGGTTTGAAGATTTCATTCTTCGCCATCGACGAGGCTCACTGTATCTCGGAATGGGGACATGACTTCCGTCCTGAATACAGACGTTTGAGACCTATCATAAATGCTATAGGACCAGAATTACCAGTAATAGCTCTCACTGCAACAGCAACAGTGAAAGTTCAAAAGGATATTATGAAAAACCTCGATATCCTCGACGCTAAAGTGTTTAAGTCGTCTTTCGACAGGTCTAACCTTTATTATGAGGTGCGTCCTAAGACTAAAGATGTCGTCAAGGATATCATCAAATATATCAAAAGTAATCCAGGAAAATCAGGTATCGTCTATTGCTTGAGCCGTAAGAAAGTTGAAGAACTCGCTGAAGTACTCGTGGCTAACGGTATACGCGCTCTCCCTTATCACGCTGGCCTCGACACACAAACCCGCCGCGATAACCAAGACAGATTTTTGATGGAAGAAGTTGACATCATCGTTGCTACCATCGCCTTCGGTATGGGCATCGACAAGCCAGACATCCGTTTCGTCATACACCACGATATTCCTAAGAGCCTCGAAGGTTATTACCAAGAGACAGGCCGCGCTGGCCGTGACGGCGGCGAAGGTAAGTGTATCGCCTTCTATGATTACGAAGATATTCATAAACTAGAGAAATTCAACAAAGGAAAAGATGTTGCAGAACAAGAGATAGCTCGCGAACTCTTGAACGAGACTGTCACCTACGCTGAGTCATCGGTATGCCGCCATAAGCTCTTGCTTCACTATTTCGGCGAGTCATACGACAAAGATAACTGCGGAGCATGCGACAACTGTAACAACCCTAAGATTCGCTTCGACGGCAAGGAAGATATCAAACTCGCTATCGATGCTATCATCGCAACAAAACAGCTTTTCAAGACAAAACATATTGCAGAGCTTCTCGCTGGTAAAGCTACAGGCGATATCAAGACTGCAAAACACGATACTAACGAGTTCTTCGGAGCTGGCGACGATAACGATGAAAAATACTGGACATCAATCATACGTCAGGCTATCGTTAATAAACTTCTTTCAAAAGACATCGAAGAATACGGTGTGCTTAAAGTCACTAAAGAGGGTAAGGATTTCGCAAAGAGCCCTTATACTATAATGGTGGCAAAAGACCACGACTACGACAATCCTGAAGAAGAGGATTTCGATGAAGAAAGAGTGGCTTTCGGCAAGGACAGCGGAACCGATAAGACCTTGTTCGCTATGCTGAAAGACCTTCGTAAGACAATGGCGAAGAAGATGAACCTTCCTCCTTTCGTGATTTTCCAAGACCCATCACTTGAGGATATGACAATACAATATCCTATCACAATGGACGAACTCACTCAGATAGTAGGCGTGGGTCAGGGCAAAGCTCAGAAATTCGGTCAGCCTTTCTTGGATCTTATCAAGGAATATGTTGAAGAAAATGAAATCACTCGTCCTAATGATATGGTGATTAAGTCATCTGTCAACAGGTCAGCTTTGAAGATTAGCATCATCCAGAATATCGACAGAAAGATTCCATTGGAAGATATAGCTCATTCTAAGAATATGGGCTTCGACGAGCTTCTCACAGAGATTGAAAGCATTGTCGCTAGCGGAACACGTCTCGATATCAATTATTACATCGAAGATAATATCGACGAATATCACCAAGAAGATATTTTGGAATATTTCCGTGAAGCCGACTCCGACACAGTGGAAGACGCAATGGAAGCTCTCGGCGTGAACGACTACGAAGAAGAAGAAGTACGTCTCATGAGAATTAAATTCTTCTCTGAAGTTGGTAACTAAAAAATTGAAAATATTAGCACTCTCGGTGTTGTTGCTCTTAGTGTCGTGTGACGACAAACAGACTAAGGTGACAGCACCGAATGTTTTATTGTCTGAACCTCAGATGGTGGAGATAATGACTGACGTCTATATCCTTGAAAACGCCATTAACTACAGAAGAGGTAAGGGGATAAGCTCAAATAACCTAAAGACCAAAGGATACGAAGCACTTTTTGAACATTACGGCATCACTGACTCCGTCTTTATAGAGAATATGGATTATTATAACGACAATCCTGTTTTAATGAAAAGAGTGATGGATTCGGTGTTGGTTAATTTTGAGTTGCTAAGAAATTAAGTCACTAAGTTGCTAAGTCTTGACAACTCAGCAACTCAGCAACTTGGTAACTCAAAGTCTTAAATAAAGTTCATCACGACATTGATTTGACATTCGCTGCTTAATGTCTTCTTGACAGGACATGTCTCTGCAGCTCTTTGTAATAAAGTCTTTTCTTTGTTGTCGTATGACTGAGTGAAGTTAACTGTGATGTTGATTTCACCGATTCTGCGAGGAGCGTCGGCCATAACCTTGTCGACTTCGATGCTCATGCCTTCAAGATTGATGCCTTTGCTTTCTGCTGTATAAGCCATCATCGCCATCATACAAGCTCCTAATGAAGCGGCAGTTAAATCGACAGGAGAGAATCCTTTGCCGTGACCATCAACATTGATTTTTACACCTGAAGGGTTGTGAGTTAATTCACTACATAAATTACCTAAGTATTTTCCTGAAATTGTTGCCATTTTTTTAGTTTTTTTTAGTTGATAATAGTTTTATTGAATTGCATTTATTTTATAACACAAAGATATGGATTTTTGTTGAGATGTCGCTTTGGAAAATATTGATAAGTCTATCGATAAAATAAATATCGTTTTCTCGATTAATTTCTTCCAGAATCTTTAATCATAGAGTGAAGCGTTTCGTTGAGGCTTTGTCTCTCGTTGAGTTCTTCAAGGCTTTGATACATTTTGTAGCACCAGTGATGATGAGAATTTGCTGGTACGTTGATTTGTTCTCTTTGTGTCTGATTCCAGCGGAAGTCTCCGTCCATAGCGATATAATCTTGAATAGGGATGATGACCCACATGGAAGAAGATTTGAGATGTTGCTCGATTATCTCTTTACAAACCCAAGGCTCTGCAAAATAAGGAGCTCCTTCTTGATGACCCAGCATTTCTCTGTAGAAACGATTTGTCATCTCGCCGTTTTCTTCCCACCAGCCTCTTATTGTAGAAGTGTCGTGAGTAGATGTGGTATCGACACTGAGATATGTATTGTTGGCAGGATTGACAAATGTCTCGCAAGGATTCTTAGGCATTCTCTGTACTTCCAGACTGAGAATATTAAGTTGCTGCATCACATCTTTGACGCATGCAGGGACCATGCCGAGGTCTTCGCCACAGACCAACATATCGCTGGCTTCGATAATCTTAGGAAGTTTCTTTAAAGCTTCTTCCTTCCAAAGCTCTTCGTTTCTATGATAGAAATAATCGTCGTATAACTTGTTAATCTCGTTCTTCTGATAGTCTTCTAGTTCGTTATAGGAATGAGTGAACTGTAACGCAATACGAGGATGTAAGCCTTTGTTTTTATCTTCCACGAACAAGACCTCAGCACACAGCGCAATAAGTCCGTTTTTTATTTTCTCGTATTTATATCTGTTGTCTGTTGTCTGTTGTCTGTTGTCAAAAAAACTAGTTATTTTCCTCTGAGTGTTGAATTCTTCTTTTAATTCAAAATAACTGAAGGAAGTTTCGGTGAGATATTTCTCTCTTACCTCATCGGTATATTCTCCAAAATATTTATGTAAGAAATGACCCCTGATATAAGGCTTTGTCAATCTCTCATAACTTGCTGACAACTGACAGCTGACAGCTGACAGCTGATAACTCAAAGCAGGGCTGAAGTGTCCCATGATGCCTTGTGTATATTCATAAGGAATTTCCCATATTCTGAAGAAACCCAATATATGGTCGATGCGGTAAGCGTCGAAGTAACGGCTCATCTGGGTGAGACGGCTGCGCCACCATTGGTAGTTGTCGTTTGCCATAGCATCCCAGTTGTATGTCGGGAATTCCCAGTTCTGTCCTTCTGTAGCGAAAGCATCTGGCGGAGCACCGGCTTGGCAGTCTATGTTGAATAACTCAGGATTGGAATAAGCTTCCACGCTGTGACGACCTATGCCGATAGGAATGTCGCCTTTAAGAGCTATGCCGTTTTCGTGGAGATAATCCACAGCATCTCTTAGTTGCTTGTCGAGATGATATTGAAGGAAGTAGTGGAACTCTGGCTGTTCGGTCACTGAGCTTGTCGAAGTGACTGGTAGTGCCTTCGACAGGCTCAGGCACCGTTTGTGTAAACAGAATTCAGCATAAGGTACGAGCCAATCTTTGTTATCTTTGAAAAATGTTTGAAACTCTTCTGTATTTTTTGTTGAATCCCAATCTTGTGCGAATATCTTTTGGAAGTAAGCGTCTTTCACTTTCATCACCTCTGGATAGTCGACGTAGTCTTTCGCTTTCAAGATAACTTTTTGTTTTTCGAAGTAAGTTCTGTCGTTTTCATCCTGCAGTGTTCCTAGTGTTTCTAGGTTAAGATAAATAGGATGCAGAGCTTTTGTCGAGATGGCTTTATAAGGATAGGAGTTATCCCAGGAATCGTCGGTGCGTGTGTCGTTGATGGGAAGTATTTGTATCATCTTCATCCCGACTTTCTTGCACCAGTCGGCTAAAGGTTTAAGGTCGAGGAATTCTCCTATGCCGAAGTTGTTTTGTGTATTAAGAGAAAACACCGGCACTGCAACGCCTGTGAATTTAGGATTGCTGCCGGTGTTATCTTTATCGTTTAACACCTTAAAGACTTTGGTGTTTGAGAAACTTTGAGAACTTATATAATTCATAATTCATAATTCATAATGCATAATTAAATTATGAATTATGAATTGAGTCTATTGTTTCACAAATGTTTTCGAAAATTTCTTCTATGGTTCCTACACCGTTGATAGGGTGGAGGCAGTTTCTATGTTGATAGAAATCGAGAACTGGTTTTGTCTTGCTGTCGTATTCTACGAAGCGATAGTGTATCGATTCGATGTTATCATCAGCGCGACCGCTTGTCTTGCCGCGTTCAAGCATACGTTCGATGAGGACGTCTTCTGGCACTTCGAGACTGACGACGCCATCGAGTTGGAATTCGTATTTGCTGAATAAGTCTTCCAATATCTCAGCTTGTTTCACTGTGCGAGGGAAACCATCGAAGAGGAAGCCGTTAGAGTCTTTATGAGTCTTGATGAATTTCTCTATAATCTCAGCTACGATTTCGTCTGATGCGAGACCGCCATGGTCGATGATGTCTTTCACCTTTAAGCCTATTTCTGTACCTGCTGCCATTTCAGCACGAAGCACTTGACCTGTTGAGATATATGTGAGGTTATATTTTTCCTTTATGTGTTCAGACTGAGTGCCTTTACCTGCGCCTGGAGGGCCGAATATGATTATATTTAACATAGTTATAATTTTTTACTTTTTAATATTATTCAACGACTTTATAGATTGAAGCGTAGTTTCTTCCGTGTTCGTTGTAATCGAGTCCATAGCCTACGATGAATTCGTTGCCGATATTCATTCCGATGTAATCTATTTTGTAGTTGAACTTAAATGCGTTAGGTTTGAAGAGCATAGTGGCTATCTTTACGCTTTCCACTTCCATTGCCTCTAGTTTCTGTAAGAGACAATTCATGGTAAAGCCGGAGTCTATGATGTCTTCAACGATGATGACATTGCGACCTTTTAAGTTAGAGTTTAATCCAATAAGCTCTTTGACTTCGCATGTGCTTTGAGTTCCTGAATATGTGGAGTACTTTACAAAAGATGTCTCACAGTCGATGGTGAGTTCCTTGAATAATTGAGAAGCGAACATAAAGGCGCCGTTGAGCATCACGAGAAACAATGGATTCTTGTCCTTGTATTCTTCATTGATTTGATTGGCAATGTCATTGATGACAGACTCAATCTCTTCCTGTTTTATGTAAAGTTTGAATTCTTTGTCAAGAACCTTTATTGTACTCATATTCAGTTTTGTTGAAAATAAAATTAAAATCTAGTTTGCAAATATACAAAATTACCCATTACTTTCCATTTTTTAGAAATAATTTATTAATAATTAGGAGTTAGGAGTTAGGAGTTGAGGTTTTTAAAGTCACCGAGACGCCGAGACACTAAGTCAATAAGTCTGAGTCAGAGTTCAGAGTCAGAGTTCAGGGTTCTGCGGTGCCTGAGCCTGTCGAAGGCAAAGCTCTGCGCTTCGACAAGCTCAGCGACCAATCCCATTAGCCCTTAGCCAACAGCCTTAATTCAAAGTCCTTTGAACATTTTAATATCCTCATTGTTTCTGTGATAAAATTTTTACGCTTATGGATTCAAATAAAACTAAGTCTATAGCGAAGCTGAGTGTCTTCACTATAGCCATCATGAATGTCACGGCGGTTGTCTCTTTGCGTGGACTTCCTGCTGAAGCCGAATATGGTTTGAGTTCGGCATTTTATTATTTGTTTGCAGCTCTTGTCTTCCTCATCCCGACATCTTTGGTGGCGGCGGAGCTGGCGTCTATGTTCGCTAACAAAGAAGGCGGTGTCTTCCGCTGGGTCGGCGAGGCTTTCGGCAAGCGTCTGGGCTTCCTCGCCATCTGGCTGCAGTGGTTCCAAAACACCATCTGGTATCCGACAGTATTGACCTTTGGTGCTGTCTCTCTCGCTTTTATCGGTATGAATCCTTCTGCCGACATGGCTCTGGCGGATAACAAAATCTACACTCTTGTCATCGTTTTAGCAATTTATTGGCTCGCAACCTTCATCGCTTTCAAAGGTCTCGACTGGGTCGGTAAGGTCTCTAAGATAGGCGGTCTCATCGGTACTATCATCCCTTCTATTTTATTGATAATATTAGGAATCTACTATGTTGCAACAGGAGGTACAATACAGATGGATCTCAGCGGAAGTTTCTGGCCTGACTTGGCTAGTCTCGATAACCTCGTTCTCGCTTCAAGTATCTTCTTGTTCTATGCTGGTATGGAGATGACTGGTGTCCACGTTACCGATATGGATAACCCAAGCAAGAGCTACCCTCGTGCTGTGTTCATCGGCGCAATAATAACAGTCTTGATTTTTGTCTTAGGCACTTATGCTCTCGGTTTCATCATTCCTAAAGATAACATCAACTTAACACAAAGTCTTTTGATAGGTTTCGACAATTACTTCAAATATATTCATGCTTCTTGGATGTTTCCTGTCATTGCCATCGCTCTTGCTTTCGGTGTTCTCGCTGGTGTGTTGGCATGGGTCTCTGGTCCTTCAAAAGGTCTGCTCGTCGTTGGCAAGGCTGGATATCTTCCTCCATTTTTCCAGAAGACTAACAAACTCGGAGTTCAAAGTAACATCTTAATCATTCAAGGTATCATCGTTACTATCTTAAGTCTTCTCTTCGTGGTGATGCCTTCAGTACAAAGCTTCTACCAGATATTGTCACAGATGACGGTCTTGCTTTACTTGATAATGTACCTCTTGATGTTTGCAGCGGCTATCTATCTCCGTTATATCATGAAAGACGCACCACGTGCTTTTAGAATAGGTAAGAAAGGCAACTTCCTGATGTGGTTCGTCGGCGGTGTAGGTTTCTTAGGTTCATTGCTTGCATTCATCTTGAGTTTCATACCTCCAAGCCAAATCTCGACAGGTAGCAATACCGTTTGGTTCAGCGTGATGATAATAGGCTGCATCGTCTTCGTCGCGATACCTTTTATAATATACGCTTTAAGAAAACCATCATGGCAAGATAAAGACTCACAGATTCAGCCGTTCCATTGGGAGAAGTGAAGCTGCTGAGCTGCTGAGTTGCTGAGTTGCTGAGTTGCTGAGTTGCTGAGTGTCTTAGCAACTTAGTAACTTAGCAACTTAGTAACTCAAAACAATCTGATACGTGCTTCGGCTTCTTTGTTCTACGTAAATCTTTCTGTCTTTGATGAAGTCTTTTTCAAGTCCTTCTTGATAGTGTCGTATGGTGAAGAGCTGAAGTCCGTCGTTATATTTTACTTTAAAAGCTTGTGACAACGCCTCTGTTAACTGGAGGCGTTTCTTTTCGTTTTCGTCGAAGCATATCGAGAGGACGAGTGCCGACACTTGTGTCATGTTAGAGTGTATGTTGAGCTCGTCCATGATATTGAAGATGAGAGCTCGGTTATGTTCGTTCATGAAGGAGTAGTCGCGAGGCGTGATGCTCATCAGCGTCTGTTTCTCTTTGACGATGAACGAAGGCACGTACTCGATATATTCTTTTGTTCCGTCGATGACAGAAGGTTCGAGGCTGGTGTCGAGAAAAGAACGTACTTTAAGAGGTATGTTCTTATTTTGTAAAGGTTTGAGAGTGTTAGGATGTATGATGGAAGCTCCGTAGAAAGCCAGTTCTATCGCTTCGAAGTAGGAGAGATGTTCTATCTTTTGAGTGTCAGGGAAACGCTTAGGGTCGGCGTTACGTAGTCCGTCTACGTCTTTCCATATAGTGAGTTCTTCTGCTTCGAGGCAGTTGGCGAAGATTGCAGCTGTGAAGTCGGAGCCTTCTCTTCCTAATGTAGTTGTGGCCTTTGGCGATGTTGAAGAAGCGATGAATCCTTGAGTGATATACATCGTTCCGTTATGTTCGTCGTTGAGTTTCTGTATTCTTAGTCGGCAGTCATCCCATTCAGGGTTAGCGGCGCGGAAGTTATGGTCGGTGATGATATATTCTCTTGCGTCGAGCAATTCGTTCTTGATGCCACATTCGTTGAGATAGGCTGAAATCAATGTTGTTGAGAGCATCTCGCCGAAGCTGATGGTGTTGTCGTATTGATAGTCATAGTCGAAGCCTGTCTCTTCAAGGTTGAGATATAAATCCAGGAATAGATTTGTCATCGTCTCGAAGATAGGATGGTTGGTATTACCTTCGAAGAGGTCGTTCATGATGTTCTCGTGATATTCTATTATCTCGCTGAGTGCGCTAATCTCGAGGTGACCGTTGTTGGCACGGAAGTCAGCCAAAGCTTTCTCGATGGCGTTGGTCGTTTTTCCCATGGCAGAGATGACGAGCATGAGATTGCTTCTGTCTTCTTTTTCGAGTATGTTCTTTAAGTTTCTTACAGCATTAGCGTCTTTCACTGAAGCGCCGCCGAATTTATATACTTTGTTTATCATTTTTTTAAGTTTAAGGTCAACAGACAACGGTGCCTGAGCATGTCGAAGGCAAAGATCAACGCTTCGACAAGCTCAGCGACCGAAAAGTTCAAAGTTCAGAGCTCAAAGCTCAGAGTCCTTTTATTGGGCAAATGTAAGAAAAATAATAAACACCTATTAAGAAATTCAAAAACTAAAAATCTCAAAACCTCAGAATTTTTGATATTCTGAAGTTCTGAGATTTTGAATTTTTGAGATTCTAACTAAGAGTCTTAGTGTCTCGGTGACTTAGTGACTTTTCTTCCCTCCGTGGTTGAAGCTTGGTTTAGGATGAATATTCCTGTTGACTTCAACTCGCGATTGTGTAGGGTAGCTAAGTTTTTCAAGGTCGGCGACAGCCATCCTGATGTCGGTCAGGAGCATGTCGGCCATGTCGCGGCTGAATCCTTGACGGCATACAATTCTCATAACAACACATTGCTCTAAATCCTTCGGCAATGTATACGCTGGAACCATCCATCCGTTTTGTTGTAACTTGTATTGCAAGTCGTACAAGGTCCAGTTGGCGACTTTATCGTATTTAGGGTTCAAAGACCAGATGAACAATGGGTTGACTAGTTCGTTGCTGTAGTTCTTGAACTGTGGCATCTTGCCGATTTCTGCGTGGAGATATTCCGCGATTTCCATGGAGTTCTGCTGGATTGCCTTGTAACCTTGGAATCCTAATCTGATGAATTGGTAGTATTGTCCCAGGACTTGGGCTGCTGGTCGTGAGAAATTAAGACCTACTTGTGTAATGTCGGCGCCGAGGTAGTTGACGCTGAATGCCATTTCAGAAGGCAGATACTTCTTGTCTTTCCAGATGACCCAGCCCAACCCTGGATATACGAGTCCGTATTTATGACCTGAGGTACTTATTGATAATACGTTATTTAATCTGAAATCCCATTTTACGTGAGGCTTGAGGAATGGAAGGATGAAACCTCCTGATGCTGCGTCGACGTGGATGCAGAGCTGGTTGCCAGTCTTCTTGTTGAATTCGGTAACAGCTTTATCGATTGCTTCGAAGTCGTCGTTCATGCCTGTCCATGTGCAGCCTGCGATAGGTACGATACAGATGGTGTTCTCGTCGCACATCTCGATGGCTTTCTTAGGGTCTAATGTCGGATTTTCTGTGGTTAGCGGCACTGTCCTCATCTCGATTTGCCAGAGCTGAGCGAATTTTTCCCATACTACCTGATAGCCTGTAGAGATGACGAAGTTAGGCTTGTCGTAAGGCTTGCCTTGTTCCATTCTTCTTTTGCGCCAGCGCATCCATGCTGCCACACCGCCGAGCATACAAGCTTCCGATGAGCCGATGCCTAGAGCACCGGTCTTCCATTTGTTGGTCTCAGGGCTGTTCCATAAGTTAGCAAGGATGTTGATACACTTTTGTCCCATTACCGCTACACGAGGATATTCAGTTTCGTCGATATAGTTGAGGCTGATGGCTTCATTCATTAATTTAGTGGCGTATTCGTCCATGTATGTGGTGACGAAGGTGGCAAGGTTGAGTCGAGGCTGTGTTTGAGGAAAAGTCTCGTCTTTAACCATTTGATATGCAACTTGGGGAGTTGTTGGAGCGTCTGGAATTTTGTCCACTGGTGATGGGTTGACCATTGCATCTGTTCCGAAGACATCACTCTTGGCGTCTCCATGTCTGAAATTGAAATCTTTCATAATGTTGTTTTTTTAAGTTTAAATTAGTATGACTTAAAAACATTATGAGAGAACTAAAGTTTGTTTTATAATTGTTAAAAATTCAAAATCTCAAAACCTCAAAAATATTTCTGAGATTCTGAGATTTTGAGATTCTGAGCTTCTGAGATTCTGAGGTTCTGAGTTTTCTCAAAGGTCTCCTTTAATCTTATCGATGATTCTTCTGTCTTTTTTAGTTGGACGTCCTGCGCCTCTGTCGCGGTATTCGACTTTGAAGGCGTGTAGGAATTCTATTCTCTCATATTCTTCTTTAGGAGTAATGTCGATATATACTTCTTCGACTTGTTTAGGAGAGACACGGCTCTTAGGAATGCTTTTTACCTCGACTACTTTATGCAACTGACCTAGCTGAACTTGTATCTGCTCACCAATCTTGACGTCGCGTGAAGGCTTGATGGAGTTGTCGTCAATCTTTACCTTGCCGCCTTTGCAAGCATCAGCAGCGAGAGTGCGCGTCTTGAAGAGACGCGCACACCAAAGCCATTTATCTATTCTGAGTTCTTCCATATTTTTTTATGTCAACAGACAACAATCAACGGACAACAGACTTTACTCCTAATTCCTAACTCCTAACTGAATTACTTTTCTCTAAAGAACAGTTGAATTGGCACTCCGTTGAAGTTCCAGTTTTGACGTATTTTGTTTTCAAGGAAACGATGGTATGAATCCTTTACGTCTTTTGGTAAGTTACAGAAGAAGATGAACTGTGGAGTTGGACTCTTCAACTGTGTGATATATTTAATCTTGAGGTAACGGTTTCTTGATGCCACTTGTGGTGGTTGAGCAGCGATGATTTCCAACATGGTGTCGTTGAGTTCGCGTACTGAGATTTTACGTTCGCGGTTTTCATAAACCTGATGTAATGCTTCGAGGACGCGGAATGTTCTCTGACGGTTTATCGCTGAGGTGAAGATGATAGGATAATCGGTGAAAGGAGCAGTCTTCTCTCTAATCATCTTTTCATATTGAAGGTGAGTGTTAGAGTCTTTGTCTACCAAGTCCCATTTGTTTACGATGACGACGAGACCTTTTTTGTTTCTCTCGATGAGGCGTAAGATGTTCATGTCTTGAGCTTCGAAGCCTTGTGTAGCGTCGATGATGAGAGCAGCGACGTCACATTCTTCGATGGCACGGATAGAACGCATCACTGAGTAGAACTCTATGTTTTCTGAAACCTTGCTTTTCTTGCGGAGACCTGCAGTATCAACGAGGACGAAGTCCATGTTGAAAGCATTGAAACGAGTGTTGTTGCTGTCGCGTGTTGTTCCTGCTATGTCTGTCACGATATGTCTGTCGTGGCCGAGGAAAGCGTTAATCATTGATGACTTTCCAACGTTAGGGCGACCGACGAGGGCGAAGCGTGGTAGTCCGTCGTAAGTGTCGGTAGTCTCGTTAGGAAGGTGTTTCACCACCTCGTCGAGAAGCTCACCAGTACCTGTACCTGTCATGGCAGAGAAAGCGTAGATGTCGCCGAGTCCTAAGGTGTAGAAGTCAGCTACGTTGCTTTCCTTATTAGGGATGTCGGTCTTGTTAACGGCGAGCAGTACCTTTTTCTTGCTGCGGCGTAACATGAGAGCTACGTCTTCGTCAAGGACGTGAAGGCCTTCTTTGCCATCGACAACGAAAATGATGACGTCAGCTTCTTCAATAGCTAGTTCGACCTGTTTTCTAATCTCTTCTTCAAAAATATCGTCAGAGCCGACGACATAACCACCTGTATCTATGACGGTAAATGATTTTCCATTCCAGTCGCTATGTCCGTAGTGACGGTCACGAGTCACGCCGCTAGTCTCTTCAACAATGGCTTGACGTGTCTGAACTAGACGATTGAAAAATGTTGATTTACCTACATTAGGTCTTCCTACTATTGCAACAATATTACTCATATCAATTAAATTTCTGTGATTTGCAAAAATACTAAAAATAATGCACAATTCACAATTCTTAATTCACAATTGTTCATAGATTATGAATTATGCATTATGCATTATGAATTAGATTAAGCTTCGTAATTAAAGTTCTTCAACTCTGCTTCGTTGTCGCGCCAGTCTTTGCTGACTTTGACATTGAGGTCGAGGAAGATTTTCTTACCTGTGAATTCTTCTATGTCACCTCTCGACATGATGCCGAGTTTCTTGATAGCAGAGCCAGCCTTACCTATTAATATAGCTTTTTGAGAGTCGCGTGATGCGTAGATGGTAGCTCTGATGTTAATCATCTTGGCACTTTCTTCGTAAGCATCGACTACGACTTCTACTGAATAAGGAATCTCTTGCTTGTAGATGAGCAAAATCTTTTCTCTGATTATTTCAGAGATGAAGAAACGCATCGATCTGTCGGTGAGTTCGTCCTTTGGGAAATAAGGAGGACATTCTGGAAGTTTTTCCAAGATGCAGTCGAAGATGTGTTTGATATTGGCATGATGAAGTGCCGAGATAGGGAAGATGGTCGCTGTTGGAAGTGCGTTTTGCCAGAAGTTGACAGCGTTCATCACACCTTCTTGGTCTGATAAATCTATTTTATTTAACAAAACGAAGATTGGAATGTCGGTGATTTTCTGGAGACGCTCCACTGTCTTTTCATCGATTTTTTTGTCAGTGATATCGACGACATAAAGTATCAAATCGGCGTCGATGAACGCTACATTTACGAACTGATTCATCACTTCGTGCATCTTATAAGCTGGATTTTTGATAATTCCAGGGGTGTCTGAGAACACAATTTGGAACTCATCACCATTCACAATGCCCAAAATACGATGTCTTGTGGTCTGTGCTTTCGATGTTACGATAGAAATTTTTTCGCCTACAAATTCGTTCATAAGCGTTGATTTTCCGACATTTGGCTTTCCGATAATATTTACATAACCTGCTTTGTGACTCATGTTTATTTTTTTTAAAACTTAGATTGCAAAGTAACAAAATATCTTTTTGTCCTCGTAAGTTGTGAAAAAATAAGTTGCAATTTCAACAGAAAAATATTCTTTTAAATTTCGTATTCCCTTGTTTTTATTAGTATCTTTGCACGCAAAAGTAATAAACATTTTATGATGAAGAGATTTTTGTTGTTATCATTTTTAATTATTTCTATAACGTTGCCATCATTAGCACAAGTAAAAGAACAAAACGATACCAAGAATAAATTTTCCCAATGCTATATTGAACCGGCTGTGCGTTACGGAATCTATATTCCTTTTGTGGAACGTCACAATTATCTCACCGAGAGTCATCAATATAACTTTGACTTGCATTTCGGTTATCAGACAACAGGAAAGAAAGAATGGGAACAACGTTTCAACTTTCCATCATACGGTGTCTTTTTCCGCTACGAGCATAACACCATCGACAGTGCAAAATATGAGCATCGCGATGCCAATGGACTTCCCGTCACAGAATATGTCAATACTATAGGCGACTGCTATTCGGTAGGCGGTTTTATCAACGGTAACTTTTACAGAGGACGCAAATGGTCGTTTGACTATGACATTCTCGCAGGTCTTTCGTTCTGGCCAAAATATGGCAACGAGTTCATCGGCTCTTTAGTTAATGTTCATTTAGGAATAGATGTCGGACCTACTTTCAGAATAAGTCGCAACATGGACTTAGGATTGCGTTTCTGGTTTGCACATTCTTCTAACGGAGCTATAATGTTACCTAATCACGGTGTCAACGTGTATGGCTATCAACTGAATTGTCGCTATAATATAGACGGAAGAGAAGATTTTACCTATAGCGAATGGGAACCGTTTAAGAAGAAGACATATATTTTCCTCAGCGAGGCACCAGGATTTTTACAGACTAATACAAAACGTAATGGAGAGATTTCTGGCGAACCTGGATATTATTTTTGCAACACTTTCAGAATAGGTGTCTCACGTCATTTTCATCCTATGTTCAGATATGACGTAGGCTTAGACTTATGTTATACAGGTGAGACAAAAGTGAAATATCTACAAGCCAAAGACGAATACGAAGCAGGTATCTTAAACGTTCCTTTATGCGAATATAGACCGATGAACTCAATGCATATGGCCGCTTCAGCCATGTTTGAGGTTTTGTACAATAGAGTCTCTTTCTGCGTTGGATTGTCATATTACTTATATCATGGTATTTACAAAGGAACCGACGAGAAAAAGTCATGGGGTCTCTCTGACACAACACCTTTTGAATCCCAATATCTGCCAAGTGCATATTCTAACTATTATGAAAGACTTGGTTTCAAATATTATTTTGGACCAAAAAGAAATCAATTTGTAGGAGCTTTCATGAAGGTCCATGTAGGTTCTATCGACTATATTGAATGGACTTACGGAATTAATTTAGATGTTTTTAGATAGTATAAATTATAAGTACATTGATAATCTGTTATTTGGCCTTGGAGTTTGTAGTGTACTTTTTTTTATAAAAAAACTTGACTTGTAAAGAAAATTGATATATCTTTGCACTCGCAAACAAAAACAAAAAAAAGTTGTTTTTTTTGAAATCAGGATGCGGGGTAGAGCAGTCTGGTAGCTCGTCGGGCTCATAACCCGGAGGTCGCAGGTTCAAATCCTGTCCCCGCTACAACAAAGAGGATACTGAAAAGTGTCCTCTTTTTTTGTCTCCACGAATCACGAGGATTTTCGCGTATCTTTTATATATCCTAAAAAACTCCTAACTCCTAACTCCAAACTCCTAACACCAAACTCCTAACTCCAAACTAAAAAGACGCATCAACGACATATTATTTATCTTTTATGTCGTCGACACGTCTCCACTTTGCGTCTCTGAGACCTTATGTCTTTGCGACTTTACTGCTTATCGTACTGCTGAACTTCCTCGTAAATATATTCCAATTGGATTCCAGCCATCTTGAACATAGCCTCCGATTCGGCGCAGTCGTGGTATTTTCTTTGGCAGACAACTCTCACGATGCCGCAGTTGATAATCAACATCGCGCATGTTCTGCAAGGTGTCATTCTGCAATATAATGTGCTGCCTTCTAATGCTATACCTCTTCTTGCTGCTTGTGCGATAGCGTTCTGCTCAGCGTGAACGGTTCTCACGCAGTGTTGTGTGATATGTCCGTCTTCGTGTATCATTTTCTTGAAAAGGTGGCCTACTTCGTCGCAATGTGGCAAGCCTGTAGGTGCTCCGACGTAGCCTGTCACTAAAATCTGACGGTCTTTGACGATGACGCAGCCGCTTCTTCCTCTGTTACATGTGGCGCGTTCTGCTACGGTATCGGCGAGGTTCATGAAATACTCGTCCCATGAAGGGCGTTTGTATTCTTGTTCGCCAATCTTATTCAATACTTCTTCAACATTTTTATGTAAGTCGGCGATGGTTCCGTTGTTAGTAAACAAGAAATTCGCTTCTTTGATACAAGCTGCGAGGTTTTGTTTGTTAGGGTCGTCGGAGTTCATCTCGCGTGCCTCGTTGGCGACGAATGTCTCGAAGCTGACGGAATCGGTCTCTGACTTTCTCTCGCGGATACGTTGGTAACGTATTTCTTGGTCGGCGTCGACGGCGAAGAGATAGAAGTTGCCTTTAGAACGGAGAGCGTTCACTTCGCCTATGGCACGTATGCTTTCTATCACGGCGTTCTTGCCTGTGGAGAAAGCTCTCTCATAAAGTTGTGTCGCGATATAACTAGGTGAATGCTTAGCTCTTAAGTCGTTGCCGACCTCAGTGAGAGTGTCGCGGTTGACCTCAAGGCCTCTTTTCTTTACTTCCTCTGCAAGAAATTCACGCACTGAATAATGTACGTAGCCTTTTTCTTTTACGAGATAATCTACTATTGTGCCTTTGCCAGCACCTATTGTTCCTGTGATTCCGATTATGTTCATATTTTGAGTTGCTAAGTTGCTAAGTTTAAAGTTCAGAGTTCAGAGTTTAGAGTTCAGAGTCTCTTTTTTAATATCTTTAATCCATTGGTCGATGCCGATAGATTTGTGTCTGCTTAATTCTCTAAATAAAATTTCTGGGTTGTCACTGACGATGAGGTTGTCGCGGTGTTCTTGACGGATGAAGCCTTGACTGACGGCATGGTCAATGAATTGCAACATGCTGTCGTAATAATTCATGGTGTTGTAAAGAGCGATTGGCTTGTCGGTGACACGAAGTTGGTTCAGCACCACGACTTCAAATATTTCGTCTAAAGTGCCGAAGCCACCAGGCATCGCGATGAAAGCATCCGCTTCTTCAATCAGCATCAATTTGCGTTCCGACATCGATTCTGTCTCAATCATCTTTGTCACGCCTTCGTGAGCTATCTCCATGTCGGTGATGAGTTTCGGTATGATGCCAACCACTTCCTTGCCGTTCTCTAACATCTTGTCGGCAATGATTTTCATAAGTCCGACGCTGGCTCCTCCGTAATACAAGGAACAGTCGTGTCGAGCAAGGACCTCGCCCAGTCGTTCAGCAGCTTCTTTATATCTTGGGTCGTTGCCCATGCTGCTACCACAAAAAACGCAAACTTTCATCTAGAGTAATTTTATTTCGCAAATATAATAAAAAAGACAACGGACTACAGACAACGGACAATGGTTTTTTTTGAACTAAGGCTGTTAGCTATTGGCTGTTGGTTAATCGGTCGCTGAGCTTGTCGAAGCGTCGGGCTTTTCGTAAATGTATAGACGCAAAATATTGCGTCTCTCCTCATGCCCCTCAACTCCTCATACCCTCAACTCCTCAATTCCTCATACCCTTAGATCCTCAACTCCTCACTCCTAACTGATAGAATATCTCAACTCCAGTGTCGATGATTTCGTCTTCAAAATCATAAACCGGACTATGAAGCGGTTCGTGTTCGAAACCGCTGCCCAGACCAAAGAGGCAGATAGGACATATGCTTCCGAATCGTCCGAAGTCCTCAGACCATGGAAACGGATCTTTGATGTTATTGACTGACAACTTCAAATCTTTAGCCACTTGTTCAACGAGTTCAGTCTCTCGACTGGAATTCATCGTGGCAGCAAAGTCCTCGTGTATGCTGTGAGAAAATCTCAATTTGAATTCTTTAGCAACGTATTCCGAAAGAGCGATTGTGCTTTCGGTTAGTTTGTTCAATGACTTGTCATCCTGGCTTCTCAGTGTAAGCCAAATCTCTGCATGACCAGGAGTGACGCCGAATGTCTCTTCGCCGATGGAGACGTGTGTCACAGTGAGAGTCGTACGATATTTATCTCTTTTAAGATTCTCATATTTCTTCTGAAAAGCGTCGAGCAGAGTCGTGATCACGCGCTGAGGATTGTTGCCTTTCTCAGGTTGCGAGGCGTGCGAAGTGGTTCCGTCAAAGATGAGCTTCAATCCTAAAGAAGCAGAGGCAAAGCAGCCTTTCTTCAAGATGACCTGATGTTTGGCGTAGCCAGGAAGGTTGTGTAAGGCAAAAGCCATATCGAATTTTAACTCTTTGAATAAAGGGTCGTTGATGACGGCCAGAGCGCCTTCTCCTGTTTCTTCTGCAGGCTGGAAGAGAAGTATCACATCGCCTTTTGCCGGACGTTGCTTCCCGTAACGCATCGCGAGTCCGCATAATATAGTTGCGTGACCGTCATGACCGCAACGATGGGAGTATTGACGCTGAACTTTGAACTCTGAACCTTGAACTTTGTTGTGAGCAAGGTCTGTTGTCCGTTGTCTGTTGTCTGTTGACATTAATGGAATATTAAGTCCGTCGATGTCGGCGCGTAATAAGATATTCTTTCCTTCTTCAATGCCTTTATATATTGCGATGATGCCGTAGCCTCCAACATTTTTATAATGAACATCGGGTTTTGTCTTCTCTAAAAATTTATTAATAATCTTATTCGTCTCCTTCTCCTGACCCGATAATTCAGCGTTTTTGTTTAATTTATCTCTAAGTTTTTCAAGTGTTTTCATGTTTTTTTAGTTACTGAGTTGCTGAGTCGCTAAGTTACTGAGTTGTTTGTATACCATCATCTTAGCAACTTAGTATCTTAGCAACTTAGACACTTATACAATCTGCTTCAAAAGTAAAAATAATTTTTTAAGAACTTTAATATTTCAACAAAAAAGAAAAGTATTATCTTTGTACCTTAAATTAACGTTAATGAGTATTTTATATCCTTTAAAGTTTACTCCTGCTTATTTTGAAAAAATATGGGGAGGACAACACATTAAAACAGTTCTAAACCAAGACTTTGGTGAGTTGATGAACTGTGGTGAAGCTTGGCTTCTTTCTGGTCTTGAAGGTCAGAACAGCATAGTGTCTAATGGCGATTTCGCAGGTGATGAACTCAATGATCTTATTGAGACTTTCATGGGCGATTTGGTTGGTGAGGAAGTCTTTAACAGATTCGGTGAAAGATTCCCATTGTTGGTAAAAATCATCGACCCTCTTGATAATCTTTCTATTCAAGTACATCCAGACGATGAATTGGCACAGGAGATAGGCTTGCATAACGGCAAGACAGAAATGTGGTATGTCATGAATGCAGAAAAAGACGCTAGTCTTGTTTCAGGTTTCAATAGAGATGTAACTCCTCAAGAATTCGAACAGGCTATCAAGGACAAGACTGTAGGCGATCTGCTTAATTATGAGAAAGTTCATAATGACGATACTTTCTTTATCCCAGCAAGAAAAATCCATGCTCTCGGAGCAGGCTGTATGGTAGCTGAGATTCAACAGACTAGCGACACTTCATACCGTGTTTACGACTGGGACAGAATCGACCGTTACGGAATGCAACGCGAACTCCACATCGACGAGTCTCTCGCTACAATCAACTTCAAAAAGGAAGATAGTGGCAAAGTCAAATACGACAAGAAAATAAAGAACTCTACAGTCAACTTGGTGAAATGCCCTTATTTCACAACAAACTTGATTAAGCTTGACCCAGAAGCTGCATTGAAGAAAGACTATTCAGAATTAGACTCTTTCGTGATTTTGATGAGCGTCTCTGGAAGTTTCATCTTGTCTTACGAGGGCGGAACAGAGTTGGTGAAAGCTGGCGAATGTATCCTCGTTCCAAATGTCGTTAATAATGTCGACATCATTTCAACAAACGAAGAATGTAAATTATTAGAAGTATATATTGTATAACCTTAATTAAATTAAACTATGAAAAAGACATTAGTATTGTTATTTTTAAGCGTTCTTTTCTTAGGCGCAAAGGCACAATCAGATTTGCCAAATGTAACACTTAAGAACCTCGATGGTGAAACAATCAGCATCGCAGAATTACAAAACGATGGCAAACCATTCGTTATGACATTCTGGGCTACATGGTGCGGACCATGCGTTAAAGAACACAATGCATTAAGCGAAATTTATCAAGACTGGCAAGACGAAACAGGTGTTAAGATCTTCGCAGTTTCTATCGACGACTCACGTTCAACTCCACGTATCAAACCTTTCGTAGAAGGTAAAGGCTGGGAATTCGACGTTTTATTAGACGTTAACAAAGACTTAGCAAGAGCTATGAACGTAAGCAATCCTCCTCACACATTCTTATTCGACGGTAACGGCAAAATGGTTTACCAACACACAGGTTACTTCGAAGGTGCTGAAGAAGAACTCTATGAAGAAATTTTAAAACTCGTTGAATAATAACAAAATTCTCTGAACAATGAGACGTATTTTATTATCGTTGGCATTTGTATTTTGTGCCACAGCATTGTTCGCTCAAGTTGAAAACGCACAAGTAAACGGCAGTTTCCAAATAGACGGACAATACTATAAAGTTGACGAAGCTATCGGCATTACCTCAGAAACTATAAAAGGACAAAAAGTTGGTCTCAATGGTTTCGGTAAAATCAACTATTCATTAGGTAATTTTACAGCTGGCATTCGTTATGAAGCATTCCAAACTCCATTGTCAGGCTTCGATACAAGATTACAAGGCTTCGGTATCGCTAACTACTACGCATCATACGATAACGGTACAGTTACTGTTACTCTCGGTGACATCTACGACCAATTTGGTAATGGTTTCATCTTCAGAACTTACGAAGAATGGGCATTAGGCTTTGATAATGCACTTCGTGGTATGAGAGTCATCTATCGTCCAGCAGCAGGCGTTACTTTGAAAGCTTTATTCGGTAAACAAAGATTGTATTGGGTTGAATACGGCGACGCTGCTAAAAGAGGTGTCGTTCGCGGTATCGACGGCGAATGGGACCTTAACCAAAGTTTCGAAACATTGAACAACACCAAGTTCAGAGCAACAGTTGGTGGTAGCTTCGTAAGTAAATACCAAAAGAATACCAACACAACTTATACAATTCCTGAAAACGTTGGCGCTTTCGACGGTCGCGTTAACTTAGGCTACGGTCGTTTCGCTTTCACAACAGAATATGCATATAAGATTAATGACCCTTCAGCATTCAATAACTATACATTCAATGCTGGTCAAGCTATCCTCGCTTCTTTATCATATTCTCAAAAAGGCTTTGGCGTTATCGCTCAGGTTAAACGTGTCGACAATATGAGCTTCAAGTCAGATTACAAAGGCGTGAAGAACGATTTAGATATCAACTTCATCCCTCCAATCAACTACACTCATACACACAGTCTTCCTGCAATTTATTCATATGCAACACAACCTCTCGGTGAAATGGCAATGCAGTTGCAAGTCAACTACACAATTCCAAAGAACACCATCATCGGTGGTAAATATGGTACAAAAATCACTGCTGACTTCAGCATGGTTAATGACATTAAGAGAAATTACATTCTCGCAGAAGGACAAGAAGCTCCTACACATATCGCGGGCAACAGCGGAACATTAGGTTACACATCTCCATTCTTTGCTGTTGGCGACCGTAAGTTCTTCCACGACTTCAACATCGAACTCGAAAGACGTTTGAACAAGAAATGGAAACTTATCGCTCAATACATTAACTTGTATTACGATATGGATATCATCGAAAATCACCCAGGCGCTCCTGTTGTTAAAGCTAACATCGCTTTCGTTGACTTGTCATACAGAATCACAAGCAAACAAAGCGTCCGTTTTGAATTACAACACTTGTGGGATAATATCAACAAAGGCAACACAACAGAAGAATCAACATTCGGTCACGAAGACGTCTATAAGAAAAGAGGTAACTGGGCAGCTGCTTTAGTTGAATACACTATCGCTCCTAAATGGTTCGTTTCTGTAGCAGACAAATACAACTACGGTAACCCTATCGCTGGTAACCGTGACCATTACTACACAGCATCTGTTGGTTACATCAAGGAATCAACAAGAATCGTTCTCACAGGCGGTCGTCAAAGTGAAGGTATGGTCTGCGTAGGCGGTGTATGTCGTGTTGTTCCAGCTTCAAGCGGTTTCTCATTATCAATTACAACATCATTCTAAATATTTAAAAAATGAAGAAAATATTAAGCATATTAGCAGTTTCATTCTTAATGATGGGAATGGTTGCATGTGATGTTATTGACGAACAAAATTACATCAAAAATAATGGCGGTACAACACCTCCTGAACAACCAGGTGAACCAGGTGAACCAGGTGAGACAGGTGACTTCACAACATCTAAATGTGTTCTTTTGGAAGACTATACAGGTGTTAGATGCAACAACTGTCCAGCTGCTGGTGAAATAGCATTGAACATACAAAAACAATATGGTCATAGTGTTGTAGTTCTCGGCGTTCACTCTGGCTTCTTGTCAGCTCCTATCGGTGGTTATCCTAACTTCAAAACAACAGAAGGCGACGCATGGTATAGCTTCTTTGGATTCGATAGCAACCCTATTGGTACTGTAAACCGTAAATCAGATGGCGGTGTTTATGCATTCCCTTCAACAGACTGGGCTGATGCAGTTGCTTCAGCACTTCAAGAAGAGTCTGCAGTTGGCATGGCTTCTAATGTTGAATACGATGAAGCAACACGTAACTTGAAAGTTGACGTTACATCTAAAGCATTGGTTGAATTGCCAGATACATATAGCCTTACAGTTTGTGTCATGGAAGATAGCATCGTTGGAAAACAACTTTTACCAACAGGTGATGACGAAAATTTCGTACATCGTCATGTCTTCCGTAAGACTTTAAACGGCACATGGGGAGAAGAACTCAATACAACAGCACTCGCTCCAGAAGACCAAATCAAGAAGTCTTATTCAGTTACTTTGGACGAAGCTTATAACGCAGAACAATGTTATATCATCGCTTACGTTGCAAATACTGATACTAAAGAAGTTCTTCAAGTAATCGAGAAGAAAATCAAATAAACTAAGGCCTTTGGCTTTTAGCTTTTGAACTAAAGTCGTGGAGATAATTTCTTCACGACTTTTTTATTGATAAAGTTCAAATCTCAGAGGTGCCTGAGCCTGTCGAAGGCAAAGTTCGGCGCTTCGACAAGCTCAGCGACCGAAAAGTTCAGAGTTCAAGGTTCAGAGTTCAAAGTTCAAAAAAAATCCGTTGTCCGTTGTCCGTTGTCCGTTGACTTTTCCTATCTTTGCAAAAAAGCATAACAATATGAATCCAATAGTAAGTATCATCATGGGAAGCACTTCAGACCTTCCTGTTTTAGAAGCTGGCATCAAATTTTTAGATGAGATGGGTATTCCTTTTGAGATGAATGCCTTGAGCGCACACCGCACTCCAGAGTTAGTTGAAGAATTCGCACGTGGCGCACAAGCACGCGGCATCAAAGTCATCATCGCTGCTGCTGGCATGGCTGCTCACCTTCCAGGCGTCATCGCTGCTATGACACCAATACCAGTCATCGGTATCCCAGTGAAGACTAACATGGAAATGGACGCTCTCTTCTCAATAGTACAAATGCCTCCAGGAATCCCTGTAGCTACAGTAGGTATCAACGCTTCTCTCAACGCAGCTATACTCGCAGCTCAAATCCTTGCAACAGCCGACGCTGAGATAGCTAAGAAAGTAGTTGACTACAAAGAAGGTCTCAAGAAGAAAATCGCTAAGGCAAACGAAGACCTTAAAGAGATAAAGTATAAGTTTAAAACTAATTAAGACAACGGACTACGGACAACAGTCAACAGTCCTTGAGTATGCATAATTATGTTATGGATAAAGTCTGTTATCCGTTGACTGTAGTCTGTTGACCTAATAACATGGATAATCAAGACGACAAACGGCTTCTCATTGCCAGTACAATCATCCCGCTGATATTAGTAGCGCTGATGTGGCTGGTGAAAATAATCGAGACTGTTTTTCATCTTGATTTTTCTTTTCTTGGTGTGAAGCCTGTCAGCCCTGAAGGCATACCAGGAATCATTCTCTTTCATTTCATACACGGCGATTGGGAACATCTCTTTGCAAACACTTTCCCGATGCTGGTCTTAGGAACTTCCTTGTATTATTTCTATCGTCCTTTAGCAAACAAGATACTTCTTATATTAATATTCTCCGTCGGATTATTGACATGGTGCGGAGCGCGTGGCGGCGTTCATATAGGAGCCAGCGGCTTGGTCTACGGACTCACGTTTTTCCTTATGCTGAGCGGTTTCATTAGAAGAAACAAAAGGCTTATAATAATATCTTTGGTAGTGGTCTTTTTATATGGCAGTCTCGTCTGGGGTTTGTATCCTAAATACGCTATAGAAAACAATATCTCATGGGAAGGACATCTCAGCGGTTTCGTCATGGGAATAGTGCTTGCGATATTTTATAAGAATGAAGGACCGCAAAGAGACTCTGACTTTGACACTGACTCTGACGATGATGATGACAATGACTCTGATGATATTGATCCTGAGACGCAGAAGCCTTATTGGGATGTGCCGGAACCTGATAAGGATGAGTTGACAGTGAGATATAGATTTAGAAGGTGAGAATCTTAAATCTCAAAAACTCAGAACTTCAAAACTTCAGATTTTTTGAGATTTTGAAATTCTGAATTTCTGAGATTTTAAAAAAAAGTATTATCTTTGCAATCTGAAAAGACTCATAGAATTGGCACCACAGGGTTCGATGTATCTTCCTGCTACCGGCTGTTTTATGAGTCTTTTTATTTTCTGTCCGAATAGAAACTTTTTAAAATATTGGTTCCTGTTTTGCTTTTTTTTAAAGCAACTATCAATTTAAAAGTTTGTCCGTTTTGTTTTAATGTATAAACCATTGTGTTTTCCTTTACACTTATTTCACCATTTCTGATTACCTCGCATAAGTTTAATATTTCAGTCGCACTAACAGAACCAATTTTCCCTTGATAGTGTTTTAATAGAATGTGAAGCACTCCGTCATCGAGTTTGTTCGTACATAGAACAAATCTTATAGTATTACTATATTTGTCTATTATTTCAAATTTGTAAGGCTTAGATCTTTTATAGACAAAAGCATTGAAAATCCGTTTGTTTTCTTCTGTCAATTTTAAATGTTTAACCTCTTCGCAAAAATCTTTTGTCTTACGTTCAATAATGTTTTTTTGTTTCTGGTTCATATTTTTAATTTTTGGTTAAACTATAACTATAAAAACTCAAAAACTCAAAAACTCAAAAACTCAGAACCTTAGAACCTTAGAACCTCAGAATTTTTGAGATTTTGAATTTTTGAAGTTCTGAGATTTTAGAATTCAAGATACCTCTCCAACCTCTTGTCAATATCATCTCTTCCGACAATTTTCAAATACTGATCCCAGTCTTTTATCATTCCCTTGCTTTCCCTGTAATTGACAATCTTCTTGACATCTTCATATTCAATATATGGATGTCGTAAAATTGTCTTGAAATCGTCAGTGTTGACATTGACTTTTCGTAATTCAATAGTGTCAATGATGATGAGGTTTTCTATGTTTGACATTCTCGTACTATCGAAAGCATATACTTCAAGCAGCTGTTCTTTTTCTATGAAACCTCCTAGCTTATTTCTGTAATCGACGATGTTTTTAGCGAAGAAGCTCCCTATTCCTGGCAGCGATTTCAGCTCTGTGGTATCAGCGGAATTTAGGTTGATGAACTTTGAACTTTGAGCTTTGAACTCTGAACTTTGAGCATTTCGGTCGCTGAGCTTGTCGAAGCGCCGAGCTTTGCCTTCGACAGTCTTAGGCACCGCATGACTTTTAACTTTTGACTCCGACTTGGTGACATGGCGTCTTGGTGTCTCGGTGACTTCACTCGTAGTCTTGTAGTCTTGTGCTCTTGTAGCCTTCAACTCCTCAACCGCCGCCTCATGAAGTGCCATTATGGAATCTAGATTTTGTAAATTATTTTTAACATTTGCGGGTCTATTTGCGATAAAAAAATTAGCAGCGATGAGGAGAAATATCACCGCTGCTAAAATTATTATCGCTACCCGTTCACCCTTAGTGAACGTCAGGAAACTTTTCATACTTTGAAGTTTTAAAACTCAGAATCTCAAAAAATCAGAACTTCAAAACCTCAGATTTTTTTTGAGTTTCTGAGATTCTGAAACTCTGAGTTTTAATATTAAATTAACTGGTTAATAAATATTGCCAAAATAACGATAGGTGCTACAAATTTGATGATGAAGTAGATGAATTTCTTCACACTCATCTTCAATGTGTTTTGATTTGTAATCTCGTCGTAGAAGCTTTCTTTTCCCATCTTCCAGGCTACGAAGATGACGATGAACAATGCGCCTATTGGTAATAGGAAGTTGGCAGAGAACTTATCCATGAAGTCGAAGAATGTCATGTCGCCGAATACGAAGATGGAGTCATGGCGTAAGCTTAATGTGCAGAATACGCCGAAGAATAATGAAACCAATGTTCCTATCCATGTGGCAGTGTTACGTTTGATGCCGTGTTCTTCTGATAAGAATGCCACGATGACTTCAAGTAATGAGATTGTTGATGTCAATGCTGCGATGGCGAGTAATACGAAGAAGATGATACAGAAGAAATAACCTCCTGTCATCTTGTCGAATATCATTGGCAATGTGTTGAATGCCAATCCTGCGCCTGCTTCAGGCTGAATGCCAAAGGTGAAAGCGGCAGGGAAGATGATGATACCTGCTAAAATAGCTACTATTGTATCGGCTGCTACAACAGACAATGATGTAGTTGCGAGATTATCTTTTTTACTGATGTAAGAACCATATGTTATAAGTGCGCCCATGCCGACACTGAGTGAGAAGAATGCTTGTCCTAAGGCTGCTAATAATACATTGGCATCAACTTTTGAAAAGTCTGGCTTGAATAAGAATTTCAATCCTTCGCCAGCACCGTCTAATGTCAATGACTTGACACATAAGATGATGAGTATTATGAATAATGCTGGCATCAAGATTTTGGTGTATTTCTCTACGCCTTCTTTTACGCCTTTAAAGATGATGAAAGCTGTCAATCCCATGAAAAGAAACTGCCATAAGAAAGGACGGAACGGGTTGTTGTTAAAATCTACAAAGCCTTGTTCTATCGTCGCGATGTCTTTGTCGGCGAAGAAGTTGGTAGCTGCTTTGTAGATATATTCTAATGTCCAGCCTGACACTGTGCTGTAGAATGCCAGCACTACGAAAGCTGCCAGGATTCCGATGTAACCTATTAAGTTCCAATGTGTCTTTGGTGATAATTCTTTTATCGAACCTACTGGGTTTTTGCCTCCACGGCGTCCGATGTAAAACTCAGCCATCATGATTGGGATGCCGAGACATAATACGATAGCTATATAAATAAGTAAGAACGCGCCACCTCCGTTTTCGCCAGCTAGACAAGGGAAACGGTAGATGTTGCCTAATCCGATTGCAGAACCTGCTGCAGCTGCAATGGCTCCTAACTTAGAGCCAAAGCCATCTCTGTTTTCATTCATAGTCAATATGTTTTATTATTTTTCTTTTCTCCCGTATGCTAAATCACCAGCGTCGCCTAAGCCTGGTACTATGTAAGCTTTCGCTGTAAGTTCTTCATCGATAGCACCAACCCAAACTGTTATGTTCAAGTGGTTGAGACTTCTGTTGAGATATTCGATGCCGTCTCTGCTGGCCAAGACGTTAGCAACATGTATTTCTTTTGGCATCATATCGTCGCTAATCAAATCGTTTAGACATCTCACCAACGACTCGCCTGTTGAAAGCATTGGGTCGATGACGACCAAAACCTTATCGTTGAAATCTGCTGTAGAGTAGTATTCGATATTGATGTCGTAGTTTTCGTTTTTGTCGTATTTGCGATGTGCTGCGATAAAGGAGTTATCGGCTTGGTCAAAGATGTTTAGAAATCCTTGATGCATCGGCAGACCAGCTCTCAAGATTGTAGCTAACACAGGTTGTTCTTTCAAGACATTCATTTCGAGGCTGCCTAATGGCGTGACTACAGTCTCGCTTTTATATTCTAAAGTCTTGCTGATTTCATAAGCGAAAATTTCTCCGAGACGTTCCAGATTTTTTCTGAAACGAAATCTATCATTTTGAATGTCAACATTTCTTAATTCGGAGATGAAGTTGTTGATGACGCTGTTACCTTCTCCTAAATTTTTAATCTTGATCATATATTTCTATTTTCTTGTTAGTTTATAAATAAATTTCAATATTCCTTTTAGATTGTTGTATTTCACTTCTGGATAGAATACCTCGCTACCGCCGAAGCCTTTGTAGAATCGAGCAAGTCCGTCGTTGTCAGAGCCTTCAAAATCGAGGGTGTATTGTGTCTCGCTGAATTCTCTTACTACGTTGTCGAGCAGTAATGTCAAAGCGTGTTTGTCACGGTGTTTGTCGTCGCTGCCAGAGAAGAGGAAGATGATTCTATCGTGGCTGTGCATGAAGACGGCTCCAGCTATGGTGTTGTTGTCTATATCGCTGACACCTGCAGTGAAGCAGCATTCTTGCGACATCGCAGTGTTAATAAGTTCGAGAAGCCTGTCGTATTCTTTGTCTTTCCAATGTTTGATGTCCTTTCCTCTATTATTTCTGAAAAGATTGATGATGATTTCAGGATTGATGTTGTGGTTGATGGAAAGTCCAGCGGCTTCTGCTTTTGCGAGGTTACGCTTAGTGTTGTTGTTATAATTATTATAAAGATATTGATAATCATAAATCAAGTCGAGTTCTACATTACGATGTTTGGCAATTATCTCGGAATCATAATTGACTTTGTTATATGAGTTGAGTCTGTATTGAGTCAGAAGATATTGTTTAGGAATGGCGTTGATGAATCTTTCCACGTCTTCTTGTGAAAGCTGTGAGGTGGAGTACACGCCAAGCTGTTGTGCGAAAAAAGGTTGAAACATATAAGACAAACCGAATTTCTTGCTGTTAGTAAGTGGCATGACACGCTCGTAGTTGTTCTCCACCAAAGCATCCCATTCAGGATGTATGATGTCGAGATACCACGACAGTGCATACACGTTGCCGTTGAACGACTTATGTATGCAGTCGTCCCAGCTTTTCTTATCTATCTTATTATGTTTTAATACTTTTATCATAACTGACTAATAATGTAATCGAGAATTTTTCTATATAATGTAATCCAACCTTCCCAACGTTTTTCTCCCGATAATGTTTCATTATGCCATAAAAGAATAAATGTTCCGTTGACTTTTTTTACCTCATCGACAAGTTTCTTCGCTTTGTCGAACGACTCATGCACGTCGAGGTCGAGGTAGTCGCGCATTGTTCCGTCCATCAAGGCGAAAGGATGTATGTTGAGTTTTGTCTTGGTGTCGTTTTCCAAATCGAAGAAAGCGAAGGTGTCGGCATAGCCTGCTCTGAAACCGGCTTGTGATGCGTAGCCCATGGTGTAGTCGTCGGTGATGTCTAATTCGTTGAGAATCTGATAGCTCTTAGGCAGACTTAATCTGAGGAAATGCTGGCGACTCATGGTGACATCTCTATTTAACACTTCGGAGAGACGTTTTATTTCATCTTTGATGACGTCTTTTTGCAGATATGAAGAAAAAGAAGGATGAATGCCGACGAGTGCGTAATCGCCAATATGTTTTATAAGTTCCTGAAATTCTTTGTTTCTGATGGAGATGTTTTTGTCGTTAGTGTTGTAATCTCCGCATAGAATGAAATATAAAGGTTTGAGTTTTAACTCTTTCTGTAATTCAATCTGGTAGTCAAAGGTGTCGAACGGGTCGATTCTCTTTTTTGTTAAAACCTCGTATCTTCTTTTTATTTCATCGGTATTAAACACCAGTGCGTCTCT
>JBGVQR010000004.1:0-24492 GCA_045127605.1 Candidatus Limimorpha sp.
GTGCCTGAGCTTGTCGAAGGCAAAGGCTGTCACTTCGACAGGCTCAGTGACCAACCAACTAAAATCTCAGCAACTCAGCAACTCAGCAACTCAGCAACTCAAAGAAAAAGTTCTAGAACTTTTCGAAAAGGTGAAGCTGCCAAATCCGGAGATTATTTTCGATAAATATCCTCACGAGCTTTCTGGCGGTCAGAAGCAGAGGGTGATGATTGCGATGGCTCTCATTTCAAATCCTAAGGTTCTCATCGCTGACGAACCAACGACTGCTCTCGATGTCACGGTGCAGAAAGAAATCTTGAAGCTTCTCAAAGAGCTTCAGCGTGAGAACGGAATGGGAATGATTTTCATCACTCACGACCTCGGCGTGGTTTCTGAAATAGCCGACGATGTCATCGTGATGAACAAAGGCGTCATCGTGGAAAAAGGCACGACTCACGACATCTTAAATAATCCGCAGCATCCTTATACTAAAGGACTCATCGCTTGTCGTCCGCCACTCGATTATCGTCTGGAGCGACTTCCTGTAGTGAAGGAATTCCTCGATGGAAAATGGACTGATAACAATCAAGTTAAGAACGAGTTGCTCATCACTGACGAAGAACGTCAGAAACAATACGAACTTTTATATTCGCAGGAACCTATTTTGAAGGTTGAGAATCTCAGGACTTGGTATCCGCTTCGAAAAGGTGTCTTCGGTCGTACTTACGACTACATAAAATCCGTCGATGATGTCAGTTTCGACGTTTATCCAGGCGAGACGCTCGGACTTGTGGGCGAGTCGGGATGCGGAAAGACTACATTGGGACGCAGCATTTTACGACTTGTCGAGCCTACTTCAGGCAATGTCATCTTTGAAGGAAGAGACATCACGAAGTTGAATAATAAAGATTTAAGAGAATATCGCAAGCAAGCTCAGATTGTCTTTCAGGACCCGTATTCATCCTTGAATCCGCGTATCTGTGTCGGCGACTCCATCGCTGAGCCGATGTTGGTTCACGGCATTGAGAAAGACGCCAAGAAGAGAAGAGAACGCGTCTGTCAGCTCTTGGAAGAAGTCGGTTTGGAAGCAGCGCATTATCAGCGTTATCCGCACGAGTTCTCAGGTGGTCAGAGGCAGCGCATATGTATTGCACGCGCTTTGGCTGTCAATCCGAAACTGATAATCTGCGACGAGTCGGTGTCGGCTCTCGACGTCTCGGTGCAGGCACAGGTGTTAAATCTTATTAACAGACTGAAGAAAGAATTTCATTTCACATATATTTTCATCTCTCACGATTTAAGCGTCGTAAGATTTATGTCCGACAGAGTCGTGGTGATGTACAACGGCAAGATTCAGGAGATGAACGAAGCCGACACGCTTTTCAACAATCCTCAAAACGATTACACTAAGAAATTGATAGCGGCGATTTGTAAGGTGTAAAGTCACTGAGTCACCGAGTCACCAAGTAGAGACGTATCCACGACACATATGAAATAAACAAGATGTCGTTGATACGTCTTTTCAGTTAGGAGTTAGGAATTAGGAGTTAGGAGTATTGTTTTATCTTTGAAAAAATGTAATTTTGCATTCTCAATTCATAATGAACTTTAACAAAGATTTTTTATGGTAATAGTTGATAATGTAATAGTCACTGACGAGTTTATCAATGCTCGTTTTTGTTGTCATCTTGCTAGATGCAAAGGTGAATGTTGTATTGCCGGCGACGCTGGCGCACCACTCGAACCTGATGAGGTAGGTCTCATTGAGGAATATCTTGAAGAGATAAAACCTTATATGCGTCCTGAAGGCATCGAGGCTGTCGAGAACAACGACGTCTACGACTATGATGAAAAAGGTGCGCTTGTCACACGTCTCATCAACGACGAAGAATGTGCTTTCGTATATTTCCATGAAAACGGCACTGCATTATGCGCTATAGAAAAAGCTTATCTCGAAGGTAAGATAGATTTCTGGAAGCCAATAAGCTGCCACCTTTATCCAATTCGCCTTGAAGAGAAAAACGGTTTCATCTATGTCAACTACCACGAATGGAGTGTCTGCGTTCCAGCCAAACGTAAGGGCGAGAAAGAAGGCATTCCTTTATATAAATTCTTGAAAGGTCCTATGATACGTCGTTTCGGCGAGGATTGGTATGAGAGGTTCGTTAAACAGTTAGGAGTTAGAAGTTAGGAGTTAGGAGTTGTTTTGTAGAGACGTCACTCTGTGGCGTCTTAAATTATATTTATGATATGAATTTCAAATCTTTTCTTGAAAAAAAATCTGTCAATATCACAGCGAAGGCTTATTTCCTCGATGCTCTGGGTGCGATGGCTTTCGGTCTGTTCGCTTCATTATTGATAGGAACGATTTTCACCACTTTAGGTGATAAGTTAAATCTCCCGATATTATTAGAAATCGCGAAATATGCGAAGCAGGCCACCGGTGCCGCTATAGGTGTCGCGATAGCATATTCTCTACATGCGCCTTCACTGGTGTTGTTCTCAGCAACAGTCAGTGGCATCGCGGGCAACGCATTAGGCGGTCCTGTCGGAGCATACGTTGCTACTGTGATAAGCACCGAACTCGGAAAGATAGTCTCTAAAGAAACTAAAGTCGACATCCTCGTCACTCCATCTGTAGTGATAATCAGCGGCGTGCTCCTCGCCATGTTCGTCGGTCCTGGCATCAACGCCTTTATGGAGGCTTTCGGAAAATTCATAGAAAACGCCACCGAGCTGCGTCCTTTCCTCATGGGAATAATAGTTTCCGTCTCTGTCGGAATGGCGCTGACACTTCCTATCAGCAGCGCTGCATTATGTATCGCAATCGGACTTTCTGGAATAGCGGCGGGAGCAGCAACAGCAGGATGCTGTGCTCAGATGGTGGGTTTCGCAGTGATGTCGTTCAAGGAAAACCGCTGGGGCGGACTCATCTCTCAAGGTTTAGGAACCTCGATGTTGCAGATGCCTAACATCATAAAAAATCCTCTCACATGGATTCCTCCTACATTGGCAGCAGCCATTACCGGACCAATATCGACTTGCGTATTTCAACTTGAAAACGTGCCTATCGGCGCTGGCATGGGGACATGCGGACTCGTCGGACCTTTCGGCGTCATAACAGCGATGCCAGAAGGCGGAACTAAAATGTGGCTCGGAATATTATTGATTTGCTTCGTGCTTCCTGCAACTTTGACATGGATTTTCGGAGAGATATTTAGAAAATTGAATTGGATTAAAGAAGGCGACTTGAGGATTCTTTAAAACTTCAGAATCTCAAAAGTTCAAAAACTCAAAATTTCTTAGATTCTGAATTTCTGAAATTTTGAGTTTTTTTTATAAAAAGGTCTTGACAAAACTTCATTCTGATATTATATTTGTGACTTTCGCAAAAAATAACATAAAATCATTATATAAATGAAGTTATCTCAATTCAAATTTAACCTTCCTGCAGATCTCATTGCCCAACATCCGGCAAAAAATAGAGATGAATCTCGTTTGATGGTCGTTAATCGCAAAGATGGTTCCATCGAACATCGTACCTTTAAAGATATTTTGGATTACGTCAGCGCAGGTGACGTCTTCGTTCTTAACAACACTAAGGTTTTCCCAGCACGTCTCTACGGCGAAAAGGAAAAGACAGGTGCAAAAATCGAAGTGATGTTGCTTCGCGAACTCAATCACGAAAGCCGTCTCTGGGACGTCCTCGTGGATCCAGCTCGTAAAATCCGTATCGGTAATAAATTATATTTCGGCGAGAACGACGACCTCGTAGCTGAAGTCATCGACAACACCACATCACGCGGTAGAACATTACGTTTCTTGTTCGACGGCACTCACGAAGAATTTAAAAAGACTATAACAGATTTAGGAAATACTCCACTTCCTGTGGAAATCCAAAGACCAGTGGAACCAGAAGACGCAGAAAACTATCAGACTGTCTTCGCTAAACACGAAGGTGCAGTGGCAGCTCCAACAGCTGGCATGCACTTCAGCAAGTCGCTCATGAAACACCTCGAACTCCGCGACGTGCAATTCGCTGAACTCACACTCCATACTGGCGTGGGTAACTTCCGCGACATCGAAGTTGAAGACCTCACAAAACATAAGACCGACTCTGAAGAGATGGAAATCACACAAGAAGCTTGCGACATCATCAACGCTGCTAAAGCTGAACGTCACAAGATTTTCGCTGTGGGTACAACATCACTCAAGGCTCTCGAGACTTCAGTGACTATCTCAGGTCAGATAAATCCTTATAAAGGCTGGACAAATAAATTCATATTCCCTCATTACGACTTCAACACAGCTGACGCTCTCATCACAAATTTCCACCTTCCTAAGTCATCAATGATGATGGAAGTAGCAGCATTCGCTGGTTATGAGTTGCTCATGAAGGCTTATAAGACAGCTGTCGCAGAGAAATACCGTTTCTTCACATACGGCGACGCGATGCTCATTTTATAATTAGGAGTTAGGAATTAGGAGTTAGGAGTTATTTTATAATTAACAATTAACAATTGATAATGGGCGGGTCTGTTGACTGTTGACCGTTGTCTGTTGACTAATAAATAAAAACAATGAATCAAGAAGAATTTTTCAAGAAGATAACAGCTCACGCTAAAGAATACGGTTTTGTATTCCCTTCAAGTGATATTTATGACGGACTCTCAGCTGTTTATGACTACGGTCAAAATGGCGTTGAGTTAAAGAATAACATCCGCCAATATTGGTGGAAAGCTATGGTGCAGATGCACGAAAACATCGTAGGCGTTGACGCAGCGATCTTCATGCATCCAACAGTATGGAAAGCTTCAGGTCACGTTGATGCTTTCAACGACCCAATGATCGACAACAAAGACAGCAAGAAACGTTACCGCGCTGACGTTCTCGTTGAAGACCACATCGCTAAGATTGAAGATAAAATCAATAAAGAAGTAGAGAAAGCTAAGAAACGTTTCGGTGACGCTTTCGACAAGGAACAATTCGTTTCTACTAATGCCCGCGTTCTCGGTTACAAACAAGAAATCGAAGATATCAGCCATCGTCTTTATGTTGCTATGGAAAACAACGACCTCGCTGGCATCAAACAACTTATTGAAGACCTCGGCATCGTTTGTCCAATCTCTGGTTCACGCAACTGGACCGACGTTCGTCAATTCAACCTTATGTTCGCTACACAGATGGGTTCTGTTGCTGAAGGCGCAAACGAGATTTATCTCCGTCCTGAGACAGCTCAAGGTATCTTCGTCAACTACCTCAACATCCAAAAGACTGGTAGAATGAAAGTGCCTTTCGGTATCGCTCAGACAGGCAAGGCTTTCCGTAATGAAATCGTGGCTCGTCAGTTTATCTTCAGAATGAGAGAGTTCGAACAAATGGAAATGCAGTTCTTCGTACGCCCTGGCACTGAACTTGAATGGTTCAAACACTGGAAAGAAGAACGCCTCCGTTGGCATCTCTCACTCGGCATTCCAGCTGAAAAATATCGTTACCACGACCATGAAAAATTGGCTCACTATGCTAACGCAGCAACTGATATCGAATTCGAATTCCCATTCGGCTTCAAAGAATTGGAAGGCATCCACAGCCGTACCGACTTCGACCTCAGCAGCCATTCTAAGTTCTCTGGCAAGAAACTCCAATACTTCGATCCAGAAACAAACGAAAGCTACGTACCTTACGTCATCGAGACTTCAATCGGTTTGGACCGTATGTTCCTCGCTATGTTAAGCCACGCTTATACAGAAGAAAAACTCGAAGATGGTTCAGAACGCGTCGTGATGAAATTCCCAGCAGCTTTGGCACCTTATAAAGTCGCTATCTTGCCTCTCGTCAAGAAAGATGGTCTTCCAGAAAAAGCACGCGAAATCATGGAACAACTTACACCAGACTTCATGTGCCAATACGAAGAAAAAGATTCTATCGGAAAACGTTACAGAAGACAAGACGCTATCGGTACTCCTCTCTGTGTCACTATCGACAACCAGACATTAGAAGACAACACAGTGACAGTCCGCGACCGCGACACAATGGAACAAATCAGAGTCAATGCTGATGAGCTATATAATATCATTAGAAATAAAATAGCTCCAAAGAGAGTTTGATTTATAGTTAGGAATTAGAAAAATTGAGGCGTCACTTCATAGTGGCGCCTCAAACTTTTTTTGGCAACATTACCACATCTAATTGATTAGACGTTTTACATACACTCCTATTTCCTAACTCCTAATTCCTAACTGAAATAACTCCTACATAAATCAATAATATCACATTCATAAGGAGTGCGTAGATAATTGCTGGTATCGCCATCTCTGCGCTGTTGAATATGAAAGGTGAGCTTGCTATGGCGATGGCTTGCGCTGCATTCTGCATACCTACTTCTATGACGATGGTTCTTCTCACTGCAGTGCCTGATTTTGTTATGCGTGAGAGTAAAGAACTGCATGTCATTGCTGCTAATATTAAGATTGTTATCGTTAGTCCTAGCACTGCGAAGTTTTCTTTGATGGCCTGTGTGTTTTGTATGAAGAAGATTCCTGCCAATGTCATCAGAGCTGGAAATGCCAATTTGCTTAGCACTTTATTAACTTTTGCCGCTGGCTTAGGAAGATAATGTCTGAATAATATTCCCAAGAATAGTGGCACGAAGAGCAGCACTATGTTTTGTACGATAAGTTTGCCGAAAGGAAGGTTTACTTCCACACCGCTTTGTTCTGAGACGAAGCGTGCCACGAACTCCATGATGACAGGAATGGTGAATAATGTGACTATACTGCTTATAGCTGTGAGCGTGACTGACAAAGCTACATCGCCTTTAGCCAACATGGAGAATACGTTGGATGAGCTGCCACCAGGACAACAAGCGATGAGCACTATGCCCATGAAATAGACAGGTGGTAAATTTAAGATATAAGCTAAAGCAAACGCAATGAGAGGCAATAATATCAACTGACCTATCATTCCTATTATCACAGCACGAGGATTACGCGCTACATCAGTAAAAGATTTTTTGTTTAAGTCAGTGCCTAATAAAAACATCAGCACTATTAAGATGGGCATTACAATCCAGATCATACCTATTTAAGTTGCTAAGTTGCCAAGTTGCTAAGTTGCTAAGTTACTAAGTTGTTATAAATCTTAGCAACTCAATAACTCAGTAACTCAGTAACTCAGAACTCGGTGTCTTTCATTCAGCAAGTACAAGTATCTTATTATCCAACACTTCTACTGTGCCGCCGTTTATTTCAATAAAATTATATTCGTTATTATTACCGATTTTCACTCTTCCTTTGCCGAGAGCTGCTATCATAGGAGCGTGGTTCTTCAATATCTCAAATAAACCATCAATGCCTGGCAATTGAACCAAGTCAGCCTCCCCCTCAAAGAGACGTTTTTCCGGTGTTATTATTTCTATCTTCATTTTTTTAAAAGTCAACAGACTACAGACTACGGACAACAGAATATTCAAAGTTCAAAGTTCAACAGCCAATAGCCAAAGTGAAAACTCCTCACTCCTAACTCCTCACTCCTAACTCCTCACTAATAAGTTTTTTCCCTTTTTCTATCGCTTCTTCAATAGTTCCTACCATCATGAAAGCTGCTTCTGGATATTGGTCTACTTCGCCGTCCATAATCATGTTAAATCCTTTGATGGTGTCTTCTATGCTGACGAATGCTCCTTTCATGCCAGTGAATTGTTCAGCGACATGGAATGGCTGCGATAAAAAGCGTTGTACGCGGCGTGCGCGGCTCACAGTGAGCTTATCTTCTTCCGACAATTCATCCATACCCAAAATGGCGATGATGTCTTGTAACTCTTTATATCGTTGTAAAATGTTCTTTACGCGTTGAGCGGTGTTATAATGTTCTTCTCCTACGATGTCGGCCGACAATATTCTTGATGTTGATTCGAGAGGATCTACGGCAGGGTAGATGCCGAGTTCTGAAATCTTACGGCTGAGCACTGTAGTAGCGTCGAGGTGAGCGAATGTCGTTGCAGGAGCAGGGTCAGTCAAGTCGTCAGCTGGCACGTAGACTGCTTGTACTGATGTGATAGAACCGTTCTTTGTTGAGGTGATTCTCTCTTGCATAAGACCCATCTCTGATGCTAATGTTGGCTGATAACCTACTGCTGAAGGCATACGTCCGAGGAGCGCAGACACTTCGGAACCGGCTTGTGTGAAACGGAAGATATTATCGATGAAGAACAAGATGTCGCGTCCTTCTGTCTCTCCGTCGCCGTCGCGGAAATATTCTGCCATGGTGAGGCCGCTTAATGCGACGCGCGCACGTGCTCCTGGTGGCTCGTTCATCTGACCGAAGACGAGAGTAGCTTGTGATTTCTTCAGTTCTTCGTAGTCAATCTTGTCGAGGTCCCAGCGTCCTTCTTCCATAGATTTCATGAATTCCTCGCCGTATTTGATGACGCCAGATTCAAGCATTTCTCTAAGCAAGTCGTTGCCTTCACGTGTACGTTCTCCAACGCCAGCGAATACCGACATGCCTGAATATGACTTAGCGATGTTATTGATAAGTTCCATGATGAGAACGGTCTTGCCAACACCAGCGCCACCAAACAAACCGATTTTACCTCCTTTAGCGTAAGGCTCGATGAGGTCGATGACTTTGATACCGGTGAAAAGCACTTCCTGTTTCGTTGAGAGCTCATCGAATTTAGGAGGGTCGCGGTGTATGCTGTTGCGTTTTGTCGACTCTACTTTATTGAGACCGTCGATAGAATCACCGATTACGTTGAAGAGACGACCTTTTACTTGTTCACCAGTAGGCATTGATATAGGTGCGCCAAGGCAGCGTACCTTCATACCTCTGCGGAGTCCGTCGGTAGAATCCATGGCGATGGTGCGCATGGTGTTCTCTCCAATGTCTTGTTGTACCTCTGTGATGAGTTTCTCTCCGTTGGCACGTTCTATTTCAAGAGCGTCCAAGAGGTTTGGCAAATGCGACTCGTCGTCGAAAGCGACGTCAATCACAGGACCGATTATCTGTACGATACGACCGTATTTTTCTTCACTCATGATAAATCTGTTACAGCGTCTAAATTGTCAATGTTTTTCAAGAATTTCCATTGGAATATCAGGAGGTATAGAAATCCTATCGTTATTGCACTATCGGCTATGTTGAAGATAGGGCTGAAGAATATCTGGCCTCCGAAGAATGGCATCCATTCTGGGAATGTGAATAATGGGAAGTAAAGCATATCTACCACCTTACCTTGCAGGAATCCTGAATAGCCTCCGCCTTCAGGGAAGAGGGTCGCTAGCTGATAGAAGGAACTCTCGCTGAATATCATGCCGTAGAACATGCCATCGATGATATTGCCCAAGGCTCCAGCGGTGATGAGTGATATGCCGAACAAAGGACCGAATTTTATTTTCTTCTTGCTGAGATAGTAGATGAAATAAAACAACAACGCCACGGCTATTATCCGGAAGATGCTGAGCGCAAGTTTACCGTACTGCGCACCGAACTCCCAGCCAAAAGCCATGCCGTTGTTCTCTATAAAATAAATCTGAAACCAATCTCCCAATACTGAGAAACTTTCACCTATTGTCATGTTCAGCTTAACCCAGAACTTGGAAATCTGGTCAATAAGCAAGACAAGAAAAATGACTATCAGAGGTTTCTTCATTATTTCTTTTGTCCCATTTTAGCTTCAACACTTAAGGTGGCATGTGGTACGGCACGCAATCTCTCCTTAGGGATTAATTTGCCTGTCATACGACATACACCATAAGTCTTGTTTTCAATGCGTACTAACGCATTTTCTAGGTTTTGAATGTACTTATACTGACGTGCTGCCAACTGGCTGTTTTCCTCTTTTGACAAGACGCTGGAACCTTCTTCCAAAATCTTAAAAGTAGGAGCAGTGTCATCAGCGTTATTTCCTTTGCCGGCAACATGTTCATTTAACAATTCAAGGTCTCTGCGTGCTCTTGCCAATCTTTCTAATAATAATTCTTTGAATTCAGCAAGCTCCTCGTCAGAATATCTGACTTTCTCTGGAGTATTATTTAAGTTCTCTTCCATATCTCTTGAATTTTAATTGATTTTCTTATTTATGCCGTCAAAGTTAATAATAAATATTGTATAGTACAAGAAATTATTTCTTAATTCTTGTTAATTTTTATCTTAACAGAGATATTGTCTATAAGTTCTAATTCTTCAATATTTTCGCCAATATTATCGACCATATTCAATGTTGCCAAAGTCTCTGAACAAATGTATTCTTTATACTTTTCAACAACATTATTAATACTGTCGTTCTTTTCTATTGTCAAGATGATGTGGTCTGTAACTTCGAAGTCGCCGTCTTTTCTCATGTTTTGGATTCTGTTGACGATTTCTCTTGCCAAACCTTCTTCAGCCAACTCTGGAGTGATTGTGATGTCCAAAGCAACTGTTGAGTCATCTTGTGTTGTTACTGCCCAACCTGGGATGTCCTCTGTTGTGATGATAGCGTCATCAAGTTCGAGGTGTAAGTCTTGTCCGTCTAATGTGATGTCTAAATAACCTACGCTTTCGAATGTTCTGATAGTTTCTTGTTCTATCTCAGCGAAGAACTGTGTTATTTGTTTTATCATCTTGCCATAACGACGGCCTAAGTTTCTGAGGTTTGGCTTAACTTTCTTGACCAAGATGTTCTTGTCGGCTGTCAAATATTCTATTTCCTTGACGTTAACTTCAGAAAGGATGAGTTGCTCGATTTTCTTGAATTGTTCGAGTTCTTTTTCTGAGTTGACAGGAATCATAATCTTTGATAATGGCTGACGAACACGGATGTTGGCTTTCTTTCTCAATGATAATACCATTGATGAAGCGAGTTGTGCCATTTCCATTCTTTCTTCCAAGTCTTTGTCGATAAGAGCAGGATTTGCCTTAGGGAAGTCGGTGAGGTGAACAGATTCTGCTGCCTCGCGTCCAGTAGCTGCGTTTAAGTCTTGATATAAACGTTCTGCGAAGAATGGAGCGATAGGGCTTGAAATCTTAGCCAATACGTTCAAACATGTGTATAATGTCTGATATGCTGAAGTCTTGTCTGATGTGACATCGCTCTTCCAGAAACGACGGCGTGAGAGACGTACGTACCAGTTGCTCAAGTGTGCGTCGACGAACTCTGCTATAGCACGACCAGCTTTTGTTGGTTCGTAGTTGTTATAGTCGTTGTCGACTTCTTCAATCAATGAATTGAGTTCTGATAAAATCCATCTGTCGATTTCTGGGCGTTCTTCGCATGGAATTTCTGCTTCTGAGAAATCGAACTTGTCGATGTTAGCATATAATGCGAAGAATGCGTATGTGTTGTATAATGTTCCGAAGAATTTACGACGTACTTCGTCAACGCCTTCTGCGTCAAACTTGAGGTTGTCCCAAGGTTGTGAGTTGGTAATCATATACCAGCGTACTGCGTCAGCACCGTATTTTTCTATTGCTTCGAATGGGTCGACGCCGTTGCCGAGACGTTTTGACATCTTGTTGCCGTTCTTGTCCAATACCAAGCCGTTAGAGATAACTGTCTTGTATGAAACAGAGTCAGAAATCATTGTAGCGATAGCGTGTAATGTGAAGAACCAGCCACGTGTTTGGTCAACGCCTTCTGCGATGAAGTCAGCTGGGAATGTCTCGTCGTTGAGTTTGCCTTCTTCACCCATGTAGTGGATTTGTGCGTAAGGCATTGCGCCTGAGTCGAACCATACGTCGATGAGGTCTGGCTCACGGAACATCTTTCTTCCGTCTGATGAGACGAGGATGACGTTGTCGATATAAGGTCTGTGTAAGTCGAATTTTGTATAATCTTCTGAAGCGTAAGGATTTTCTGTCATGAAGCCTGCTTTCACTGACTCGTCGATTCTCTCGCGGAGTTCAGCGACGCTGCCGATACATACTTCTTCTGTTCCGTCTTCAGTGCGCCAGATTGGCAATGGTGTTCCCCAGTAACGTGAACGTGACAAGTTCCAGTCGACGAGGTTTTCGAGCCAGTTGCCGAAACGACCTGTACCTGTTGCTTCTGGTTTCCAGTTGATAGTCTTGTTGAGTTCTATCATTCTGTCTTTTAAAGCAGTGCTGCGGATGAACCAGCTGTCTAATGGATAATAGAGAACAGGTTTGTCGGTACGCCAGCAGTGTGGATAGTTGTGAGTATGTTTTTCGCTCTTGAAGAGTTTGCCTTCTTCTTTCAACAAGACAACGATATCGACGTCTAATGACTTGTCTTTCTCTGTCTTTGTTGCATCGAAAGCGTTCTTCACGTATTGACCAGCGTAAGGACGATAAGCTTCTACGTCCATGCAGTTCTTCACGAATTCTGCGTCGAGGTCTTCGATGAGGAAGAACTTACCTGTCTTGTCAACCATTGGCTGAGCTTTGCCGTCTTTGTCGATCATTTGGAGTGGAGGGATGCCGCTTTGTTTTGCTACGCGGTCGTCGTCTGCACCGAAAGTAGGAGCGATGTGAACGATACCTGTACCGTCTTCTGTGCTGACGTAGTCGCCGTGGATGACGCGGAATGCGCCTTCACCTGGGTTGACCCATGGGATGAGTTGTTCGTATTCCAAACCGACGAGGTCTTTACCTTTGCATGTGCCGAGGACTTCGTAAGGAAGTTTCTTGTCGCCTACGTTATAGTCTTCGAAAGCAGGTTTTTCAGCTTCGCTTGGGAAGAATGCGCCCATCAATGGTGTTGCCAAAACGAAGTAAGCGAGTTCGCCGCTTGTTGGGTTGACAGTCTTTACGAGGTTATAGTCGATGCTGTTGCCGACGCACAATGCTGTGTTTGAAGGCAAGGTCCATGGTGTTGTTGTCCATGCTGCGATTTGGATGCTGTTGAAAGGAACGTCAACGCCGAAAGGATTAGCTTTCACTGTTGTTTGTTCAGCTTTAACGCGGAACAATGCTGTACATGTGAGGTCTTTGACGTCGCGGTAGCAACCAGGGATGTTAAGTTCGTGTGAGCTTAAACCTGTACCAGCTGCTGGTGAATAAGGTTGGATTGTGTAACCTTTATAGAGGAGACCTTTCTTGTAAATCACTGATAAGAGGTACCATAAGGTCTCGATATATTCATTTGTGAAAGTGATGTAAGGATCGTCGAGGTTGACCCAGTAACCCATGGTGCGTGTGAGTTCGTCCCATAAGTCTTTATATTTCATGACTTCTTCGCGGCAAGCTTTGTTGTATTCGTCGACGCTGATTTTCACGCCGATGTCTTCTTTGGTGATGCCGAGTTTCTTTTCAACGCCGAGTTCTACAGGGAGACCGTGAGTGTCCCAGCCAGCTTTACGAGAAACTTTCTTGCCTTTTAAAGTTTGGTAACGGCAGAAGATGTCTTTGATGGTACGAGCCATAACGTGGTGGATACCAGGAGTTCCGTTTGCTGACGGTGGACCTTCGTAGAATACGAATGCTGGACCATCTTTACGGTTGTCTAAACTCTTTTGGAAAACGTCGTTGTCTTCCCAGTATTTACGAACCTCTTTAGCGATATTGGTGAGGTTCAAATTCTTATACTCTTTGTACGAGCCTTTCATATATCTATAACTTTTGATTATTTTTTTTATAAGCGACAAAGATAAGAAAAATTAGGAATTATTAATTATGAATTAGGAATTATTTTTTTTGATGAAGGAATTAAGGGTATGAGGATTTAAGGGTATAAGGATTTAGGGTATAAGGGTATAAGGAACTAAGGGTATGAGGGATTTGATTTCCTCAAATCCTCAAATCCTCAATTCCTCAATTCCTCAGTTCCTCAGATCCTCAATTCCTCAAATCCTCAAATCCTCATTCCCTTTAACAAGTTTTCCGCTTATCGCATCTGATGTTGTAGAAGTAGATGCCAGCATGTTAATCTTGCAAAACCACTTTTTCATAACAAACTCCGTTTTTAGTTTCGACAATAATCAAATAAACACCAGAGTTGCATCTTTCTTTCAAACTGATTTGATATGAAAATTCGTCTGTTTGATAGAGTGAAATATCAATCTTTCTTCCAAGCATATCCATCATTTTCACATCTTTAATCTCAGAATCTGAACTGATGGAAATCGTTTCGTTGTTTGAGAAAAGAGTTGGATGTACGACCATTATTTTCTCTTTTTCTGATTCATTTATTGATGCATCTGTTGGAAATCCTTCATAATCACATTCTACATCTGACTTTATGAGATAATCACCGTCTTCAGAATAGCAGCGTATTCCAGTATTTCTGCATGGAGGAGGCCCTACCAGCTGATAGAATGGGAATAAAGATTTATCCAGTCCTATTCCTTCTATTATGTTTGTGCAATATACCGCGGAACCAGTATTGAATGCGGAGGTCTCGAACATTTTTCTCGTACTTCCATCTTCCAATGTGATTTCTGTTATGTTTTTAACAAATACAGTATCAGCCACATTTTCAGCATCATAATCATTATAATGTGTTAAAAGCCAATATTCTCCAATCTTTTTGCTGAAGTCGTAAAGCAGATAGCGTTCGCCATCAATAACTTCATAAATCCTATCTCCGTCTTGGCTGATATAACGTGTTTCATAATAAGGATTAACATTGCCATCACAATCCAAATTCTGGAACAATTCGATTTCCTTGCAAAGAAAACCGTTTATCGTAATTGTGTCCACAGAACGGAATCTATCATAAGCGACTCTGTCATATTTCCATTCGTCATAATTATATATTTCACGCTCGTAATACCACTCGGCACCAACTGGAGCGAATTCCGTCTGTGCTTTCAAACTTCCTGTAAAAACAAACATAAAAGCAATGAGGATTAGTTTGGTAAAGTTTCTTGTTTTCATGACTTTAAGGTTTTAATTGTAAATGTATTGAAATTTTTTCAAAGATATGAAAATCACCCCCCCCCGATGTCAAGAAAAAAATGATTTTTTTTAACTTCAGAAATAAAAAATCTCAAAACCCCAATTTTTTTGAGATTCTGAGATTCTAATTTTCTAAGTTCTTAATCCCTTAGTTCCTCAATTCCTCAGTTCCTTAATTCCTCAATTCCTCAACTTCCTCCCTATATTCCGTTCCTGTCACTTGTATCTCTCTCTTGAGTTCGAAGAGGTCTCTTGCATTCGCAACGTCGAAGTCGCCGATTTTAGTTCTTCTCAAGGAGATGAGACATGCTCCGTTGCCGAGTGCCTTGCCGAAGTCGTGGGCGAGCGAGCGGATGTATGTTCCCTTGCTGCATTTAACCTCGAAATTTATCTTAGGGAATTCGCTGTAGTCTAGTTTGAAGTCTTCGATGGTCACGAGTCGTTCTTTCATCTCGATTTCTTTATCGGAGCGAGCGTAGTCGAAGGCGCGTTTGCCATTGATTTTTATTGCAGAGAACTTAGGCGGACGTTGTAATATTTCGCCTATGAATTGTTTTCTGGCTTCTTCCATCATCTCGACTGTTATGCCGTCGGTAGGGAAGAAGGCGTCGGGTTCACATTCCATGTCGTAGCTAGGAGTGGTCTGTCCGAGCAAAAATGTTCCGGTATATACTTTTTCCTGTGCCTGGAAATGATCGATTTGTTTCGTCATTCTTCCTGTGCATACGATGAGCAGTCCTGTCGCCAGAGGGTCTAATGTACCAGCGTGTCCTACTTTAATCTTTTTTATTCCATGATAACGTTTTATCACGGCACGTATGAGGTTGACGGCATCGAATGATGTCCAGTCTAATGGCTTGTCAATGAGAAAAACTTCTCCTTCTTCAAAATGAAACATATTACAAAGCGAATATTATCGTTGTGATGCCGACGATGGCACAATATATTGCGAAATAAATCAACTTGCCTTTCTTGACTAAGTTAATCATGAACTTACAAGCCAAGCATCCTGAGATGAAAGCTCCGAGGAATCCTATAAATAAAGGAGTGAAGCCAATGCCGCCTAATAATGCAGGCTCCTTGATGATGTCGATGACGTTAAGGAATGTCTCTCCTAAGATTGGTATCAAGACCATGAGGAAGGAGAACTGAGCGATGCTTTCTTTTTTGTTTCCGAGGATAAGACCTGTGGCGATGGTGGTTCCGGAGCGTGAGAGTCCAGGAAGCACTGCGATGGCTTGTCCGAGTCCGATGATGAAAGCGTCACGATAAGAGATTGTCTCTTTTTGACGTGGCTTGGCGTAATAGGCGAATGTCAATAATGTAGCTGTCAACAAGAGGCAGCATCCTACGACTAACAAGCCGCTACCGAAGATAGCTTCTACTTGGTCTTTGAAGAACAATCCTACTATCATCACAGGGATGCATGATAATAAAATCTTCGTGACGTATGTCTTTTCGTCGTTCCATTTTGTTGTGAAGAAAGTGCCTTTGAACAATCCTTCTATTTCTTTCCAAAGGATGACGATGGTGCTTAATACTGTAGCTGCGTGTACTGTCACTGTGAACAATAAGTTGTCGGCCGCTGAGGTGTTAAGGTTTAATAATTCCTGACCTATTGTCAAATGTCCGCTGCTGCTGACTGGCAAGAACTCTGTAAGTCCTTGAAGTATTCCTAATAATAAAGCTTCTAACCAATTCATAATTTATTCGTCTTTAGGTTTTTTCATGATGGCGTATATCTCGATGCCGAAGCCTGCCAATACCAAAATTGGAGCTAATGTCAATCGGCGGAAGCTGAAGATAGCTTCGTTGAAGACATCAGGGTTGTCGGAGCCGCCGCCTATCATAAGAAGAAATCCCACAAGGATAAAAGCTATTCCTATCAAAACCCATAAATAGTTGTCGCGACCAAAAGGCATCTTGGTTTCGTTGTTGTTTTGTTCAGTTTTTTTGTTTTCTAATTTAGCCATATTAAATTTTATTTGTTACGCATATAATCTGTCGATGTCGGCATCTAGGTATTTCTTCATAGAGAAGAATGTTGAACACATAGTAAGCATAAGGCTGATGCCGATTATCGAGATATAAATTTTAAAAATGTGCATGTTGTTTTGAAACAAGTCGGCTTCAGGAAGATATTGTTTTATTCCGACCAAAGTAAATGTCATGCATATCAATGCGATGAAAGCTGCTATGAGACCTTGTTTCATAAATGTCTTGAGGAATGGCTTCATGATGAAACCTTCTGTAGCTCCCACGAGTTGCATGCTTCTTACGATGAAACGTTTGGAGTAGACAGAGAGACGTATGGTGTGACTTATCAATACGATGGCGATGAACAATAAGACGAGGCTCACTGCGAAAAGCGCGAACTTGACTCTCTTGATGTTTGTGTTGATGGTGTTGGTAAGACCTTTCTGATAGATGACCTCTTTGACAATGGTTTTGTCTCCTAGCCATTTCTCTACCATCGCCATGCTGTCGTTGTTGGCGTAGTCGGAAACGAAACGTATGTCGATGGATGGAAGCAGCGGATTCTCGACCTCGCCAAGCCATTGCAGGAAGTCTTCGCCCAAGTCTTCTTTAAGTCTGTTGGTAGCTTCTTCCTTGCTGATGTATTCCACAGATTTCACGTACTTTTTTTTGCTAATCTCGTCTTTCAGACTTTTGATGGAAGCTTCTTTGGCGTTGCTTTTTATAACTACTTCAAAGCCTATGTTTTCTTTGACATGATTTAGAAGTCTGTCGGTGTATGCCATCAGGAAAGCATACATTCCCAAGACGAAAAGCACTAGGGAAATGCTTATCATCGAGACAAAATATGAACCTGCGAATCTTCTTTTTGTTGATTTATTCTCGGAATACATCGTACGATATTTACGTGCAAAGATAAAATTTTTATTCTATCGTTAGGCAAAACGTAAAAGTTTTATTGTTATGATATTTATAAATGAAAAAAATGTAATTTTACACTTTAAAAAATAATGTCTTATGTTAAGGAATTTAGGCGATTATTTGATTTTGATGTGGCAGACTTTCTCCAAACCCGACAAGGCTTTGGTTTTCAGGAAAAGGCTGTTGCATGAGTTTTACAATCTAGGATTCACATCTATAATCATAGTGCTGATACTATCGGTTTTCGTAGGTGCTGTTGCCACTATCCTGGTGGCATATAATACAGACAATCCTCTTCTTCCTGAGAAGCTCATCGGTTTCTCTGCTCGTCAGATGATAATACTGGAATTTTCTCCTACTATGATAAGCCTTATACTTGCAGGCAAGCTGGGTTCACAGATAGCCTCCGAACTCGGAACGATGCGCGTGACACAACAGATAGACGCTCTTAAGGTCATGGGTGTCAATCCTGCTAATTATCTTATTCTGCCAAAAATCATTTCATGTCTTTTCTTTATCCCAGTGCTGATAATATTCAGTATAGCAATCGGTATACTGGGCGGCTGGCTGGCTTGTGTTTTCACAGATGTCATCACCCCGTCGAATTATGTCGTTGGATTGAGGTCGTGGTTTGATCCTTATTCGGTGGTTTTCGCAATGATAAAGACTGTTGTCTTCGCTTTCTTGATTACTTCTATCTCAAGTTATATAGGTTATAACGTAAAAGGCGGTTCCGTTGAAGTTGGAAAAGCCAGCACTAAGAGTGTTGTCATGAGCAGCATTGCTATCATTGTTTTTGACTTAATCTTAACACAAATGCTTTTGATATGATAAAAATTGAAAATATATCGAAGAGTTTTGGCGACAGACTTGTCCTGGACAATATCACTGCCACTTTTGAAAGAGGTAAGACGAATCTTATCATAGGCGAAAGCGGTTCTGGTAAGACGGTCTTGACAAAGATATGTATTGGTTTGTTCGAGCCTGACAGCGGCGTCGTTATCTTCGACAATCGTCCGTTTTCAAATACTAAGGAAAAGAATAAGATTGACATACGTAAGGAGATGGGCGTCCTGTTCCAAGGCGGTGCTCTCTTCGACTCCATGAACGTGGAAGAAAACGTGATGTTTCCTCTTAATATGTTCACCGACATGACTTATGAGGAGAAATTGGAACGAGTGAATTTCTGTCTTAACAGGGTGAATCTTAAAGGAGTAAATAATCTTATGACATCGGAGCTGAGCGGCGGCATGATGAAACGTGTGGCCATTGCTCGCGCTATCTCTAACAGTCCGAAATATCTGTTCTGCGACGAGCCTAACTCAGGCCTCGACCCGCTGACTTCTGAACTCATCGATGATCTTATCAGCGAGATTACAGAAGAATATGACATGACGACAATCATCAACACCCATGATATAAATTCTGTGCTGAAGATTGGTCAGTCGATAAACTTTTTATATAAAGGAAAACTATGGTGGCAAGGCGATAGCAAGTCGGTGTTAGAAGCAGATAATAAAGAACTTAACGAGTTTCTTTTTTCGACAGAATTGACAAAAAGAATAAAAACAGTTTAAAATAAATATTATGAACGTACTAGATTTAATCATCGGAATTGTATTGGCTTTATTTGCTTTAGCAGGTCTAAGAAAAGGTCTTATCATAGAGGCTTTTTATCTTTTATCATTTGTTGCAGGTGCTTATGGAGCCATGCATTTCTCTGATGCAGTTGCCGATTGGATGTCGGGTTTTATTAATGTCGCTGAGGAATATCTTGTAATAGTGTCATTTATAGTTACATTTATAATTTTCTTGATATTGATGCGTTTCATCGGTCGTATTCTTAGCAGATTGTTGGAGGCTGTTAGCCTCGGCTTCATAGATAAAATTGGAGGTCTAGCATTCGGTGTTCTTAAAGGTACACTTTTGGTAAGTATCGTTGTGATGATAATGAATGTGTTTGGTGCTACTAATTTAATCAATGAGGAAATAAGAGCTTCGTCAAGACTTTTCACTTTCACTGAATCTATTGCCAACGTTCTTTATGAAAATCATGAAGACCTTGAAGATACTATAGAGGATGCCTTTGAAAAAAGCATGGATAAAATGGAAGATAAGATGGATGCATTAGAAGATATTGTAGAGACAATCTAACTAAATTAAGAATATATATGAAAAAGATAGCAGTTATTTTAGGTGGTTGCGGAACCAAGGACGGTTCTGAAATCAACGAAACAGTTACATTATTATTAGCTTTAGACCAGCATGGCGTTAAATATCAGTGTTTCGCGCCAGACAGAAATCAGTATCAGGTTATAAATCATGTCACTGGTGAAGTCGTCAATGAGAAACGTAATATGATGGTGGAAGCCGCTCGTATAGTGCGTGGCGAGATTTTGCCTTTGACTGATTTTAATGCCGATGATTTCGACGGCCTTGCAATTCCAGGAGGAGCTGGCATCGCCAACAATCTCTTCACATATTTCATCGATGGAATGAATATGACAGTATTGCCAGAAGTGAGAGAAGCTATCGTGGCTGTCAACAAACAAAACAAGCCTATCGCTGCAATGTGTATCGCTCCTGTGTTGCTTGCTAATGTGTTGGATGACATCACAATCACTCTTGGCAGTAGCGACTGCGGACCAGCCAAAGACATTCTCGAAATGGGAGCGCATCATCAGGCAACAAAAAACGGCGAGGTAACATCTGACTTGAAAAACAAGATTTTTACCACACCGTGTTTTATGCTTGACGCAACATTGAAAGACATTTACAATGGCGCATATAATATGGTAGAAGCTTTTGTTAAAGCTCTTTAAAAAAAGCTCAGAATCTCAAAATCTCAAAACTTCAGAATTTTTTGAGATTCTGAGGTTTTGAATTTCTTAGGTTTAATCCGTATAATATAATATCATCTTCTCGATTGCCTTGTGACAGACCTCGCAGAATTTATCTCCTTGGAAGGTCTTCATGAGGCAATCCATTTTAGGGCGGTACATCCCTTTTGGTTCGTATCCTCCGCCTTCGAAAACGCCGACTTCATCGATGTATTTGTCTTCAGCAGGTGTTGGAACTGGAGTCTTTTTCTTCAGCATGTCTTTCCATTTGCTGTCGAAGTCCACTAAAGTGGTAAGGTTTGGTTCCCAAGGTTCTATGCTGAGGTTGTAATAAGACTCGTACGAGTTGGAGTAGTAATATTCATCACTTAATCCGGCGAAACCATGACCAAATTCATGGATGATTACATCTGAAGATAGGTTGTCGTCGGTGGAGCTTACGCAATAGAAATTATAAATGCCGCCACCGCCATATTTGGATGTGTTGGCTAAGATGTATATCTGGTCGTAAGGAACTAATCCTGCGAGATTTCTTATAGCTTGGTTGTTGGTCGACATGCAATAGCGTTCTGAGTCGAATGTGTAGAAGGAACATCCAACAGCTGTGTTTTTCCAGATGTCCTCAGCAGGAATGCTTATTCCAGAATCTTGTGAAGGAGCCATGATAGCTCTGATGTTAAATCTGTCTTGATATGATTTATATGGCTCGTATGAGAAGAGACATTCTTTGAAGAAGTTGCAGTCTATCACGAATTTGCCCATCTCTTCTTCGCTGTATCCGTCAGGAAGTATCACAATATCGACGGCTTTCTCAGGAGCATAATCGCCATGGACGTTAAGGACAGAATATGGTGGAGTAGGAGCGTTTTGGATGAAGTAGTCGTTAGGGTCGACAACGAGGCGCATCATCTCGACGAATATTCCATCATAATTTCTTAAATAAAAAACAACATCAACAACTTCTTTAGGATAAGGTATAATCACAGATTCGTTGAATCCTTTTGTTGTATATTCTGCTTCTGGTATCGTTTGCCATTCACCAAAGAGGTTGCAATATCCTCTTGAATATATCACTACGTCGGAGTCGTGCAAAAGAACTTCCACGAAATAGTCGCCGTAACCGAGACTGTCGACGAGATTGTTTCTTGTGCCGCCCCATACAGGTTCCATTACGTATTTGTCTAATGCATAATAACAAGTGTCGGCATTGCCGAAGATGTAATAGTCGATTCTTAATTGCTGATTCGTGAAATGTACATCATATTGAGCATTTGCATTAGAAAATGATGATGCAAGTAATAAAAGAAGTAATAATGTCTTGTAAGTGAAGTTTTTCATAATACGTCATATTTATACCGCAAATATATATTAATTATAGGAATTATCAATTGTTCAATCACAATTAATATTGAACCTCGAATTATGAATTATGCATTATGAATTATGCATTATGAATTATGAATTAAAAAAGGGCGCGGGGAGCGCCCAATTGCATTAATAAACCAAACTACTTACAAAGCTATAGAGAATGTTTAGTACTTGTATGATGCAAAGATACGACTTTTATAAACATGTCAATAGTGTTGAGTTTGCGTTTGTCTTTTTTTGAATTTTTTGACTTATTTCTTATATTAGTTTTTTTTAATTTAATACTACATAATATTTGTTTTTATATTGATAATCACTATTATAAATATTATATAATTACGATATTTTAAATTATTTTTGTTTTTTTTCAGATTTTTAAAATGTAGTATTTATTTTATCTAAAAAAATTAAATTTTTTGCAAGAAACTGACTATATCTTCGTCTCTTGAGAGGTTAAATTTCTTTCTTAATCTATATCGAGATGTTTCTATGGTTCTGATGGTGGTATTTGTTATTGTGGCAATTTCCTTGCTCGACATATTAATGTATAGCAGAGTGCATAATTTTTTTTCTGCTTTTGTAAGTCCGGGATGTTTTTCTTCCAACTTGTTTAGGAAGTCTTTGTAGACTTTGTCTATTTGCTTGTTCAGATTTTCTGCATTGTTGAAGATATGAGTGTTGTTTTGCAGATGTTGGTATATGTTTTTAATCTTGTTCTTCTGTTCGTTTTCAGGAAGCTCTATCGCGTTTTTGAGATCTTCTTTGATAGGATTGATAATTTGTAGGTATGATTTTAGCTGGAAAGCTAATTTCATTGTCAGCTCTCTGTTGTTCTTTAATTGATATTCCATCAAGTCGTTCTCTATTTTATCTATTTTATGTTGTTGTTCGTAAGTGGTCACTTCATTTTTGTGCGAAGTAGCTTTATTGGTGGAATATAGGATAATGAATGTTATAGAAATCATTATCAAGACAATGATGATGGATATGAATAATTTCCATTCGTTTATATTGTCTTTTGTGTTTTTATCGTTTATTTCCTTGGTTTTTAATTCATTGACATTTGTTGATAATAAGTAACTGTTACGTAATTCTTGCACCTTTTTGTCTTGATATATTCTGTAAAGTGAGTCGTAATATATGTCATATTTATTGAATAGATAGTATGCTTCTTCGTATTCTCCTAATAATGAGTAGCATTGAGATAACTGATAAAATGCCTGATAACAGACGTTATACATTCTGTATTTTTCAGTGCTATCGCAAATTATTCTGAATACTTTAATGGCATTGCCGTAATCTTCTGCTTTCTTGTTTATATTGCCGATGCAGAACATTATTTTGCTGCTAGTGTCAAAATCATTGTTGTCGTAAGCTAGTTTTGCTGCTTGAGTGTAATATTTTTTCGCCGATTCTATGTCGTTAGTTAATTCGTGTATTTTGGCTTTGTAGTAGTAGTTTACTACCTGCAGACTGTCATTGAAGTCTCTGATACATAGATATAAAGATGAATCTATAAGCTGTAAGGCATCTTTATAGTTCTCTTGTTTTATAATTAAACTAGCTTTTCTGGTTAGGGTGGTAGAAATATTCCTGATAGTATTTTTATCGATAACTTTTTTTAATATTTCATCGTAATATTTTATTGCTGACTCTTGCATGTTGAGTGCGGCGTATATGTTGCCTAGTGCGAGGTATGTTTCATCTATAATATTAGGATTCTCTGTTTTCTTAGCATAATTTATTGCATTATTCATGGCCTCTATAATCCAACTACTATCGAATTCGCCATTTTGGTAGAGTTCTGCTATTCTGATATATAGCTTGCAAATTGTATGGTTCTCTTTTAGTGCTATTAGATTTTCAATGGCCTTTTCGTAGTAGCTTATGGCTGTAGGATAAGAACTGCATTCTTTGAAGATGTTGCCCATTATTATATTGCATTCCGATTGTCTCGCATTGTCTTGGTTTTCTTCAGCAATGGCATGTGCCTTATATGCACAGTTAAAGGCATATTCTGTGTTTTTGTAAAAATAAGTCTTGGCTAAATCGATAAGCTTTTCATATTGGTTCTGATTTTCAATGGTTTCAGTTTCATTATTTTGATTTGCATAAACGTTTAGGAACGATAATAGTAATAATGTAGCTATGATTATTTTTCTCATTTTCTTTCAGTTTTAAGCTATGCAAATATATGCATTTTGTCGCAAGATTTTTTTATAAAAAATGATATAGACCACGATTTTTATTCTTATTTTTGCGAATAAATTTTAAAGATATGAGTGAATTCAAAGAAATTGAAAAAGAAGAAAAAAAATCTCTGAACTTCATTGAGGCTAAGGTTGTTGAGGATTTGCAAAATGGTAAAAACGATGGTCGTGTTCAAACTCGTTTCCCTCCAGAACCTAACGGCTATCTACATATAGGTCATGCTAAGGCTATCTGCTTAGATTTCGGTATCGCAAAAAAATATAATGGTGTTTGTAATCTCCGTTTTGATGATACAAACCCAACTAAAGAAGATGTTGAATATGTTGATTCTATCAAGGAAGTTATTCAAAGGCTCGGT
>JBGVQR010000005.1:0-8696 GCA_045127605.1 Candidatus Limimorpha sp.
CGGACCCGAACCGGAATCAGGAAAGTCCATTCGCGAGATGTCTCGTTCATCTACCTTGTAAATGAATGAAGCTTCGATCTACTGTTCTTCGATCAAGCAGCGAGAGCGTAAGTATTTTCGCCAATTAATTTTTTGCAGTCAAGATTTATGAGCGTCACTGCGAGGCTCAGCATGCTTACATGACCATTCTACAAGCTGTCAAAACCGGTCAACCCCAAATTTCAATGAACATTTTATTTAAAATTCAGAAACTCAGAACTTCAGAATCTCAGAATTTATAATTCAAACGCAACAATGACTTATCTAACAATATATCATCACCACGTTTCAAAAACGAGAGTGCAAAGTTACACTTTTTCTTTCATATATAAAAGAACAATGTTTAAGAAGTTTTGTTTTGGATGGCTAATGGCTGATGATTTACAGCTCCAAGAAAATGGTTTTTGGCAAAAATTAACAATTGCACATTATACATTATTAATTATACATTGTCAATTAAAGCAACCCTGCTGGGAATCGAACCCAGATCTAAGGAACCGGAATCCTTTATTCTATCCGTTGAACTACAGAGCCGAATTTATATTGAAAGTGCAAAGATAATATTTTTTTAGTTAGGAGTTAGGAATTAGGAGTTAGGAGTTTTTTGAGATTTTGAGTTTTTTAAATTCTGAATTTCTTCCCTTGGAAGGTGTCGCGTTCTTCCATTCTTTTTTCGATGAGATTTAAGACTTCGTCGTAGCGGAGATTCATCCAAGGTTTTGAGATGAGATAACGTGGCGGCACTTCGCCAGCAAATCGTTCTATCACCAAATCTGGATTTAATCTTTCGGTGAAGTCGATTACGAATTCTATATAATCTTCTAAGGTAAATAGATGGAAAGCCTCTGGATTATTGAGATATTCATCAGCCATGAGTGTGTCTTTGAAAATCTGCAGCTGATGGAATTTCACTGTCGTAAGTGGTAATTCTGAAATGATGTCAGCGGCTTTTATCATCATCTCGCGACTTTCTCCTGGAAGTCCAAATATGAAATGACCGCCGCAAGGAAGACCGTATTCGTGCGTCAGACAGATTGCTTTCTTTGCAGTCTCGAAGTCGTGGCCTCTGTTGATGCGTTTCAATGTCTCATCATAGACAGATTCCACTCCGTATTCAATCATGACATAATGCGTTTTGTTAATTTCTTTTAACAAAGCTAGTTTCTCTTCATCTATGCAGTCGGGACGTGTTCCTACGACTATGCCTATAACGCCTTCCACTTCAAGAGCCTGTCTGTAGATTTTCTCTAGCTCATCTACGTTTTTATATGTGTTGCTGTAAGGCTGGAAATAAGCAAGGTATTGTTTAGCGCGGCGATAACGTCTTTGGTGAAACTCTATGCCTTCTTCAATCTGCTGGCGTATGCTTTTCTCTGGACGGCAATACGATGGGTTGAAAGCGTCGTTGCGGCAGAACGAGCAGCCGCCAGTGCTGATTTTGCCGTCACGATTCGGACAGCTGAAACCAGCGTCGATGCTGATTTTCTGCACACGACCGCCGAAGATACGAGTGAAATATGAGTTGTAACTGTTGAAACGTCGTTCCATTTTTTTATTTTTTGCAAAAATAAAAAAAAGACAACGGACAACGGACAACAGACAACTGTTTTTTTAATTCATAATTCATAATGCATAATTCATAATTAAATTTCTATATCACTTCATCACTCCATCACTTCATCACTCCATCACTCCATTACTAATAACGTTCAATTTTTTATTTCATATTTTTGATAAAATCGGTAAATTTGCGGATGGAATAGCTGGCGCCTGAGCTTGTCGAAGGCAGAGTGGAAAAATGTTGAGAATATGTGGTTTCGACAGGCTCAACCACCAGGTAGAGGTGCCTGAGCTTGTCGAAGGCAGAGTGGAAACAAGGAGGTGTGAAGATGAAGGGTTATATGTACATATTACTTTGTGAAGATGGTAGCTATTATACAGGAAGTAGTAATAATTTAGAACTTCGTTTAAAAGAGCATTTTGCTAGAGAAGGTTCTAATCATACTAAAAAACATAAACCAGTAAAATTGCTTTATTATGAGGAATTTGCTAAAATTGATGAAGCTTTTAGAAGAGAGAAACAAGTACAAGGTTGGAGCAGGAAGAAAAAAGAGGCACTTATAAATGGTGAATATGAAAAATTACCGGAAATGTCAAAAAGTCGTCAAAAATAAGTTTGTGGTTTCGACAGGCTCAACCACCAGGTAGAGGTGCCTGAGCTTGTTGAAGGCCCAATGTTGAGATGATTAAGTAGTAGTGGTTTCGACAGGCTCAACCTCCAGATAGAGGTGCCTGAGCTTGTCGAAGGCCCAATGTTGAGATGATTAAGTAGTAGTGGTTTCGACAGGCTCAACCACCGGATTAATAAAAAATAATCAATAATTTAAAAATCATATAAAATGGAAAAATTTAAAGTAGGTGATAAAGTGAATTTCCTTAACTCCACAGGCGGTGGAACAGTGAAGAAGATTATCGACACTAGAATGGTGGAAGTGACAATAGAAGACGGATTCGACATTCCTGTCTTGATGAGCGACCTCGTCCTTGACTTCCGTTCACAGCCTGACAAGAGACAGCAGATTGTCGACAGCACACAGAAGGAGATTCAGCAAAAACAGATTATTGAAGAGAAAGAGATGGATGACGCTCGTAAGAGTACGTTGCGTCGTTTCGGCCGCAATGCCGAGGAAGAAGGACTTTATCTCGCTTTCATTCCTCAGGACCAGCAGTGGCTGCTCACAGGATTACTCGATGTCGTTCTCGTAAACAACACTCCAGCCGATGCTTTATATAGTTTCAATATCAAAGAAGAAAACAAATACATCAATGTCGACTACGGCAGCATAGCTCCTCATTCCAAAGTCGTGATAGAGTCTATCTCTCGTGAGGATATCGAATATTGGTGCGAGGGTTACATACAAGTCATACTCTCGCAAGAAGAAGCCGACTTCGTATATCATCCTCTCCATGCGCCATTCTCATTCAGAAGCAGCAGGTTCTTCAAAGACGGCAGCTATGTTGAATCAGGTGTCCTAGGTGAAAAAGCAGTGATGATAAACCTTTCCAGTCTCATCGCTTTGAAAGGAACAGAGACTGACTTTACCAAATTGATGAAAGGCGATGACAAGAAAGCTGTCGCTTCTAACAACAAGCTCGTCAAGGAGAAAGCAGCGATTGACAAGCATCAGACAGCTCCGGGAGAAGCTATCGTCGACCTTCACATAGGAGAACTCGTTGATAATATATTAGGTATGTCGAGCAATGACATCTTCAGGACTCAGATAAACTATTTCAAGAAGATGTTGGAAAGCGCGATTACCAACGAATACGACAAGGTTACATTCATCCACGGTGTCGGCAACGGCGTCTTGAAAAATGCAATCATCGAAGAGCTGAAACATTACGACAACACCAGCAACAGAATGGCTTCGATAATGAAGTTCGGAGTTGGAGCTATTGATGTTATGATAAAAGAAAAAGAAGCTTAATCATGTACATAAAATCCAACGACTTATTCAAAGAGACTCATCCTGAGAAGATTTACGACAATATCTCAAAACCTATTATCATTGCGGACCACCTCCTTACTCCAGACAATATGGGTTCTATGATAAGATTAGCAGATAACATAGGAGCGTCGGAGATGTGTTTCTTGGGCATCGCTCCTACTCATAGTCTCTCGAAAGTTAAGAAAGCCGCCGCAAGTAGCAAGGACAACATAAAATGGTATTATACCGAAGATGACGATTTAAGAAAGCTTGTCGGTGACAAAAAGATTGTAGCTATCGAGACTTCTGACGATGCGGAATGTATTTACGATTGTGAATTACCGACAGATATAGCTTTCATTGTTGGGAATGAAAGTCGTGGCATAAGAGAAGAGATTTTGAAGCAGTGCGATAAAATCGTTTATATTCCCGTTCCAGGACCAACACGTTCTTTAAACGTCAGCCATGCCGCTGCAGTAGCATTGTTTGAATGGCAGAGGCAAGTTTTAGAAAGACTACAAGGCCACAAGACTACAAGACCACAAGTATGATTTAAGTTTTATACAAAACAAATAAGGGCAGCTTAAAAAGCTGCCCTTACTTATTGACTTGTAGTCTTGTAGTCTTATTGACTTATTTTGCAACTACAACGCGTTGTACTGAGCTTTGACCAGCGTTGTCTACAACATCGAAGAAGTAAACACCGTTTTCGCATGCGCTCATGTCAACAACATTATTTTGTGTCTTAACAACTTTAATCAATTGACCAACTGAGTTGTAAACAGCCACGTAGTTGATGTTTTCACCTTCTACAGTAACCATACCTGTTGTTGGGTTTGGATAGATATTGTAGTTGTTATTTGTTATTTCTCCAACATTTTCACCCCATACTCTGAGTTTCAATGGAATTTCAAACAACTCTTCTGCATTTTCAACATCAACAACTAATTTAGCTTCGTATGTTTCACCTTTCTTAAGACCGAATGTGCTAAGTTCAATTTCCATAGTTGTTTCTTCACCAACTTCAAGTACACCAAAAACTTTGCCTGATATTTCAGCCCAACCGCCTAATACAGGTTCTCCATTACATGTCAAACGGATATGTACGTTACCATATGTTCCCATGAAAGCTTCATGTGCGAAAACGAAAGGACCATCATTTCCTAAACGAATCATATCACCATAAGGTGCCATGTTTGAAGTCATACCATCGAATAACAATGGGTACTTAACAGGGTTTTCTGCTGAAGGTTCTTCTGGTTGAACATCTTGTAACAATGATACTGTTGCCCATACATCGAAACCAGTTAATACAACAGGTTCATCCAATTTTGCTGTTAAGAATTCATAAGGTTTGATAGAGCTGTAAGGAACAACTTTTTCAGCTAAACATTCACCTGGCATATTATCTGTGCCTTGGCCATAGATACGGAAGACAACGTCTGAACCTTCTACGAGACCGAAATCACCTTCTTTGAAGACATCAACGAAAGGATAGCTGATGTGAGTGATTTTAGTACCAGCTGCTGAACTTGCATATGATGAACCTGGATACATAGCACCGATTTCAATGATTGATGGTTCTTCTATAACAAGTCCTGTAAAACGTGTACTATCACTTAATTCTGAGTCATAGTTGAGGAAAGAAACTTTATTACCGCCTTCGCTTACACCATAGTCAATCCATGCTGTATAGTCAACGATTGATAAACCTGAATTTTCGATTGTAACTTCAACAGTTGTAACATCGTTAACGTCTGAACTTGCTTCAATTTCTTGATCAAATGACAATTCAGGAGCTGCTTCTGGACTTAATTGTTTAACAGTAAAGTTATCCAAATAGAAAGCTGATGAACTGAGTGGAGGGAAGAAGTTCATAGCGTCAAGTTTACGATTTGGGTTTACCTCTTGACCAAAGCTGTCTTTACTCCATTGCCATTCAACGACTTTAGTTTCTTCTGCACCTGGTAATGTGCTGTAAAGTGTAGCAACGTCTGTATTGATATCGATGACGAAACGAACATGCATCCATCCATCATAAACACATACGAAGTCAGCTACGCTATTACCGCCAGCATGAATTGTTCCGTGACCTTCTGATGGTTTTTGTTCCATTGAGCCATCATCTACCAAATGTAAGTGACCTTGTATTGCCCATACTGAGTTACCACCAGCAAATTCGTGAAGGATGTTAAAGTAACCGCTCTTACCTTGTGGTACATAAACATCAAATTCGATTTCATAGCTACCTGATGCATAACCGCCTAAATCTATAACTTGGTCGTTACCATATGTAAATGATGCACATTGGCTACCTTCAAATTCTATAATTTCTGCATCTTCTGAACCACCTTCTTTTCCTGACCATGTTGTCCAGCATTCATTGCCTTTTTCAGCTACTTTATCGCCAACTTCATAGTTTTCAAATCTTTCGCAGATTAAGTATTCTGAATCATCACCTGTGTTGTCATCACCTGTGTTGTCATCACCTTCTTCGCCAGCTGCGAATGTTAATTGAAGAACGTTTTTCTTTGCTTCGCAGAATTGTTGACCAAATCCAGTAAGGTTTTCACCGCCAGGTAAATTGTCATCATCATTGATGAATATTGAGCGTGTTGCGTTATCTTCATAAATATCGAAAGATGTTCCGCCAGGAGCTGCTGCTGTATAGTCTTGTACACATAACAAGATGTTGCCGCCTGTGTAAGCGAATGGAGTTGTCAATGCGATTTCCATTACAGCGTCTGTTGTAACAGCACCGTCATAAACGAGGTCTGCATCTGTTACTTCAATCCAGTCTTCGTTTGTAGCGAAGCTACCCTTTGTTACATTTTGCATGTAAACCTTTACAGTTCTTGTGTAAGCTGTTGCATTTGTAAAGAATGCAATCTTTTCGATATTACCAGCAGCATGATTAATTTCTGATGCTGTGTAAATTTGTTGTGAATAAGAATAATTCCACCATGTGTGAGATGGGATACGTGCGTCAATAGTTGTTTTTTCACCAACTGTGACTGTTTCTTGTGCATTCACGGAGAATAAACCGAGTACGCACATCATTGCGAAAAGTAATAGTTTTTTCATAATGTTGATTTAAATTAATGATTATAAATTCTTGTTTGAATAATCTAGTTTATCACCTGCAAATTTAATATTTTTTCCAAAAAAGAGATAGTGATTATTTATTATTTTTGTGACATATTTTTGAGACAATAAGTCAATAAGTCTACAAGCTTTATAAAGTCGACTCATTGACTTATTAACTCATTGACTTATTGACTTCAACATAATTACAAATGGCTAAATATCAGCATATTTTCTTCGATTTAGACAATACACTTTGGGATTTCGACAGAAGTTCCATTCTTGCTTTTGATAAGATTTACGATATTTTCAAGCTTATTGATTATGGCATTCCAAGTGCAAGTCATTTTCATCACACTTATTTTGAGCATAACAACAGACTTTGGGAACTTTATCGTCAAGGAAAAATAGACAAGGATTTTCTGAAGATTGAGCGTTTCCGTCTGCCGCTTAAAGATTATGGCATCGTTGACGAAAAGCTTGCGACAGACTTAGGCGAAAGCTACACCGACTATGCAGCTCGTCTTGTAGCATTGGTTCCTAACACTATGGAAGTTCTCTCTTATCTTAAAGAAAAAAACTACGATATTCATTTAATAACTAACGGTTTCCTCGAAGTTCAGTCTGTCAAGATGGAAGCTTCAGGTTTGGATAAAAAGATTGACAAATCTTTCGTTTCTGAAGTAGTTGGTTTCAAAAAACCTGACCATAGAATTTTCTATCATGCAATGGAAAATGTCGGTGCCTCATTAGAAGAATGTATCATGATTGGCGATGACTTATCTGTCGACATAATTCCTGCCAAAGAAATAGGAATGACACATATTTACTTCAACAGAAAAAAAATATCCCATAACGAGAAACTCGATTATGAGATATATGATTTGATTGAAATCTGTAACATTATTTAAGTCACCGAGACTCCGAGTCACCGAGACACCAAGTTTCTTTAATCTTGGAGTCTTAGTGTCTTAGTGTCTTGGTGTCTTAAATAAGCTAAAACGCTAATCTTACCTTTTACCTTATCGCCTATTTTGACATTTATTTCTGAGTCTATCGGGAGGAAGAAATCCACTCTTGAGCCGAAGCGTATCAGTCCGAACTCCTCGCCTACTTTTGCTGTAGCGCCTTTATCAACATGACAAATAATACGGCGAGCCATAACACCTGCAATCTGACGGAAGAGAACCTCTCTACCTTGCTCATCTTTTACCACCAAAGTGTTACGTTCGTTAAGCTCTGATGACTTAGGGTTGATAGCAAACAACTTCTTTCCTGGATGATATTTATAATAACTCACCACGCCATTCATTGGGAACCAGTTGACATGGACGTTATATGCTGACATAAATATCGAGACTTGTATTCTCTTGTCGTGAAAATATTCTTTCTCTTCCACTTCTTCAATAACGACGACCTCGCCGTCAGCAGCTGAGACTACCGCATTTTCCTCTATTGTAGTGACTCTGTTTGTCGGAACTCTGAAGAATGTGAAGCTCCAGAAAACTATCGCAGAAAATGCCACTGTCATGAATATCTGCAACAATTCAACTGGAACAAAAAGCCAAAATGCTGCGATAATTATTGCAGCTACTAACACGACTGTCGCAATGACACTATATCCTTTTTTGTGAATATACATACTATCAGTTTATTAAATTTAAATACAAGAAAACGAAAGGCATTGCCATGAAGGTAGCGTCGAAACGGTCCAAAATTCCACCATGACCTGGGATAATATTACCTGAATCTTTAACGCCAGCATGTCTTTTCATCATAGACTCTGTCAAATCACCGAGTGTTCCGAATACCACTACACCTAATGCCAGAAATAGGACTTCTATGTCACTCATATAATTATCAAAGAAAAATACGTTCAAGACAAAACGATTTAGAACGTATGCGAATAACATTGTAAACACTGCACCGCCTATGCTTCCTTCTATAGTCTTCTTAGGAGATATTCTAGGGAATAACTTATGACGTCCTATCGAAACACCTGTGAGGTATGCAAAAATATCATTGACCCATATCAACAAGAATGCGAATATTAAAAGAACCCAACCTTGGTCGGTTCCCATCAAA
>JBGVQR010000006.1:0-3066 GCA_045127605.1 Candidatus Limimorpha sp.
TCAACTCCTCAGTTCCTCAACTCCTCAATTCCTCAATTCCTAATTCCAAATTTAGGACGCGATAAATCGACGTCCCTACAACAACCGCTGACAGCCAAATAAAAAAATCAGGGCCGCCATATTATGACAGCCCTAAAATTATGAATTATGCATTATGAATTATGCATTATTTATTGTGTCTCTCATGTCTCTTGATATGTGCTGGCTCGATGTTCATCTTCTCGCCGTGGAGCAATGAGATGATACCGTCGACAGCCTTAGAGTCTGTAGCGACACCTTTGTTTTCTCTGCGTTTCTGACATTCTGGACAGTCACAGTCGTTGTGGTATTCTGTAGGCTCTGTATAAGTTGTGATAACGCCTTCGAAGTTACGCAAGACCACTTTGCCTGGGACTTGTGAGATGACGTATTGTGGCATAACTGGTGTCTTGCCACCGCCGCCTGGAGCGTCAACAACGAATGTTGGCACTGCATAACCTGAGGTATGACCACGGAGACCTTCGATGATTTCGATACCTTTTGAAACTGGTGTACGGAAGTGTTCCAATCCCATTGAAAGGTCGCATTGATAGATATAATAAGGTCTTACACGCATCTTGACCAAGCAGTGAACGAGTTTCTTCATGACGTGAACGCAGTCGTTAACGCCTCTCAACAATACGCTTTGGTTGCCTAATGGAACGCCGGCGTTAGCGAGTCTGTTACATGCTTCGATAGCTTCTGGTGTCACTTCGTTTGGATGGTTGAAGTGTGTGTTGATCCATATTGGATGGTATTTCTTCAACATCTCGCACAACTCTGGAGTGATACGTTGTGGACAAACGACAGGAGTACGTGTTCCGAGACGAACTATCTCAACGTGTGGGATAGCGCGCAAACGGCTAATGATGTATTCCAACTTAGCGTCGCTAACCATCAAAGCGTCACCGCCTGAGAGAAGAACGTCGCGTACTTCTGGTGTTCTTTCGATATATTCTATTGCTTTTTCTATTCTGTCTTGTGGTGACTCATCGTCTTTTTGTCCTGCAAAACGACGGCGTGTGCAGTGACGGCAGTACATTGAACACATGTCGGTGATGAGGAACAAAACTCTGTCTGGATAACGGTGTGTCAAACCTGGAACTGGTGAGTCTTCGTCTTCGTGCAATGGGTCTAACAAGTCAGCATCTGCTTGGTGTGTTTCCAATGCTGTTGGGATACATTGACGACGGACAGGGTCTTTAGGGTTGTTAGGGTCGATGAGGCTTAAATAATAAGGAGTGATAGCCATGCGTAATGTTGAGAGAACGCTGCGTACGCCTTCTTCTTCTTCAGGAGTGAGTTGAACGTATTGTTTCAACTGTTCCAAAGTCTCGATACGATTCTTGACTTGCCATTTCCAGTCATTCCATTGTTCGTCGGTGACGTTAGGAAATAATTGTTTTCTTCTTGATTCCATTTTATATATGTTAAAGAAAAATGAAAGTCGAGAGACATTTATCCCTCAACTTTCAATTATTATTTATGCATAAAGTTCTTCGAAAATCTTACGGAGTTCTGGGCATTCGCGGAGTTCTTGTAATGTGAATTCTGCGTGGCCTTTTGTATAACCGTTACCGATAATCATGTTAACGTCTGAGCCGATGCCTTCTGCGCCGAGAGCTGCTTTTGTGAAGCTTGTTGCCATTGAGAAGAAGTAAACGACGCCGTCGTCTTTTGTGCAGAGAACAGCTGTCATTTCTTGATCTGGAACGTTAACGCAGTTGATTGTAACGTCAGCCATCTTACCATCTGTGAGTTTGTGGATGAGTTCGTAAACTTGAACTGGTGTCATGCCAGCAACGCTTTCTACTACGTCGCAGAAACCGAGTTCTTTAATACGATTTGTACTCTTAGGGCTGTTTGCCAAGCCGATGACTTTACCTGTAACGCCAACGCGTTTCTTAGCTTCGTAGCAGCATAACATACCTGATTTACCGCCAGCGCCGAGGATAACGACGTTTTGACCGTATTGGCATAACTTAGCTGTCTGAGCTGGAGCACCAGCGACGTCTAATGCTGAGAGAGCCAATTTTTCTGGCATGTCGTTAGGAATCTTAGCGTAGATACCGCTTTCGAAGAGGATAGCCTTACCTTTGATGTCGACTTGGTCAACGTCTTTGCGGATTTCAATGATTTCGTCGATGCGAAGTGGTGTCAATGACAATGATACCAATGTTGCGATGCGGTCGCCTTCTTGCAAGTCGATTTTGCCTTTCAAAGCGTCACCGATTTTTTCAACTTTACCGAGTAACATACCGCCTGAACCTGTTCTGCGGTTACGGTGTTTGCCTTGTAACTCAACATTGAGGAACATTTCTTTCTTTACTTCTTCAAGGATGCGTTCGTCGCTTGCGCCTTCGCCAGCTTGTTGAACTGCATAGTTGTAGATGTCTGTAAATGATGCTGAGTCAATATTTAATGTTTGAACGTCGATGAGGATTTCGTTGTCCCAAATCTCGTCCATATTGTTATCGAGTTTGTTAGCTGGTTGTGGAAGAACGCCAACTGGTTCAATCACGCGGTGAGTTCCGTATTTGTTACCTTTCTTTTGCATAGTATTTAGTGTTTTAAGTTAATATTTCCTTTCCCCTTGTGAATAGTCACAAATGCTCGCAAAGATAAAAATAAATATGATTAAAAACAAAGAAAGTTTAATTTTTTTATTGAGATTTCAGGAGGTCTGAAAGAGGCATTTTTATAGCAAAAACACAAAGAACGTAAAGGATACCGCTCCAATCCCTAACGCAAACCCCTATTATAAAAATTCAGAATCTTAAAACCACAAAACTTCAAAATTTTGAGTTTCTGAAGTTTTGAATTTATGAGTTTTTTCTTTGACTTTAAGGTTCATTATTAGAATTCTTCCTAATTCTTTTAACGGTATGCTTTATCTTTCCTATGATAAAATTCAATTCCAAAATTGACTCAGTCTCTGAAGTTTCCAAATCAGGCATTACTATATCTGAAAGCACATCACTAAAATGATTCATTTTATCAGATAATATATTCTTATCAGTTTCATTATGCAAATCAACTAACTCCCGT
>JBGVQR010000007.1:0-27978 GCA_045127605.1 Candidatus Limimorpha sp.
AAGGAATAGCCGAAGTGCCACTCTTCTCTGGAATAGGCTACAGAGTGTTCTGCTGGGCGGTGATAAACATTGTAACGATAGCTTTTGTCTTGCTTTATGCTAAAAAAGTGAAACGCAATCCTAAATCATCTATGATGTATGACGAAGACGCTTATTGGAGAGCACATGTCGTTGATGGACAACAAGAATATGAAAACATAAAGACAAAGCAATCATGGTATGTCTACGGAATATTGCTCGTCGCGATGACGGTGTTCTCGTTCTATTATCCTGAGACGACCTTGACAATAGGTAATGCTTCGTTCACAGCACCTTTCATTCCGATATTGACAGCGATATTCGCCATCGTAGGACCATTGTCGTTGAGAAAGACTGTTCATAACTTCATACTTTTGATATTACTTTATACAATATTATATCTCATCGTAGGTGTGATGGGTTATGGCTGGTACGTTATGGAAATCGCTACTTTATTCCTCGTGATGGGTATTGCCAGCGGTATGGCGGTAGGAAACACTGCCAATGACATTGCCAAGCTTTTCATTGAAGGAATGAAAGACATTATGTCGGCAGCTGTCGTTGTCGGTCTCGCTGGCGGCATCGTAATCGTTCTTCAAGAAGGCGGAATCATCGACACGATATTATATGGCTTATCGAAATCAATGACAGACTTGGGCAAGATAGCATCGGTGGAAATCATGTATGCGATACAGACCATCGTCAATATCGTTATTCCTTCAGGTTCTGCAAAGGCAGCTATCACGATGCCAATCATGGCTCCGTTCAGCGATTTGATAGGAGTGTGCCGTCAGGCAACGGTGATGGCGTTCCAGTTCGGCGATGGTTTTACCAATATGATAACACCAACGTCAGGAGTTCTTATCGCGGCATTAGGAGTGGCAAGAGTGCCATATCAGAAATGGTTCAAATGGGCTTGGAAATTCATACTGCTGATGATAATACTCGGAGGCTTGTTGTTAATTCCAACAGTGACGATGAGCCTTGAAGGATTTTAGGATAATTTAAAGTTTAAATCTGAAAATTGAAAATAACTTTCAGTTTTCAGATTTAAATTTTCAGTTTAAAAAACTTTAGTCTTTGGTCTTTAGCCTTTAGCCTTTTTTTCCTATCTTTGCATTTCTAGAAAATTAATATAAAACATCATATCATGAACGAAAAATTAAAACAAAACGATCTTCCTTATTTAGTAGCAGATATGTCTCTCGCTGACTGGGGAAGAAAAGAAATTGAAGTTTCAGAACACGAGATGCCAGGTTTGATGGCACTTCGTAAAAAATATGGCGAAGAAAAACCTTTAGCAGGTGCTCGCATCAGTGGTTCTTTACACATGACAATCCAGACAGCTATCTTGATTGAGACATTGGTAGCTCTCGGCGCAGAGGTACGCTGGGCAAGCTGTAACATCTTCTCAACACAAGACCACGCTGCAGCAGCTATAGCAGAAGCTGGTACTGCAGTATTCGCATGGAAAGGCGAGACACTCGAAGATTACTGGTGGTGTACAAAAAGAGCCTTGACATTCGCTGACGGCAAAGGTCCAGACCTTATCGTTGACGATGGCGGCGACGCTACATTATTAATCCATAAAGGCTACGACTGCGAAAATGACCCTTCTCTCATGAACGTGGCTACAACAAACGCTGAAGAAGAAGCTCTTATGTCAGTCATCAAAGCTACTTACGAAGAAAATCCTAACTTCTGGCATGAAGTAGTAGCTAACTGGAAAGGCGTTTCTGAAGAAACAACAACAGGCGTTCACCGCTTGTACCAAATGAAAGAACAAGGCAAACTCCTCGTTCCTGCTATCAACGTTAACGACAGCGTTACAAAATCAAAATTTGATAACTTATACGGTTGCCGCGAATCTCTCGCTGACGGTATCAAACGCGCTACAGACGTTATGCTTGCTGGTAAAGTCGTCGTCGTTCTCGGTTACGGTGATGTTGGTAAAGGCTGCGCTCACTCAATGCGCTCTTACGGTGCAAGAGTCATCGTTACAGAAATCGACCCTATCTGCGCTCTCCAAGCTGCAATGGAAGGTTTCGAAGTAACAACAATTGAAGAAGCTTTGGCAGAAGGTAATGTCTACGTTACATGTACAGGTAACCGCGACGTCGTTACTCTCGAGTCAATGCTCAAGATGAAAGACCAAGCTATCGTATGTAACATCGGTCACTTCGACAATGAAATCCAAGTTGCTGCTTTGGAAAGACTCGAAGGCGTTAAGAAAGTCAATATCAAACCACAAGTCGATAAATACATTTTGCCTAACGGCAACTCAATATTCATCTTGGCAGAAGGTCGTTTGGTTAACCTCGGCTGCGCAACAGGCCACGCAAGCTTCGTGATGAGTAACTCATTCACAAACCAGACATTAGCTCAGTTAGACTTATGGAAAAACAGAGGCAACTACCCAGTTGATGTCTACTGCTTGCCAAAATATCTCGATGAAGAAGTCGCTAGATTACACCTCGAAAAAATCGGTGTCAAGTTGACAAGACTCACACAAGAACAAGCAGACTACATCGGCGTATCAGTCGACGGTCCTTACAAGTCAGATATTTATAGATATTAAAAAAAGCGGTCATTTGACCGCTTTTTTTTGGATCTAAGGAATTGAGGAATTAAGGAATTAAGAAATTGAGGAGACTCTTAAATCCTTATACCCTTAGTTCCTTAGTTCCTTAGTTCCTCATACCCTTAATTCCTTAATTAAAAACCCTAAGAGTATGTCCATCATATTGAGTTCTATATTCAATAAGAGGATACCCCATATAACCAGGTGTGAATATTGAACCATCTAATATGCTGTATTTTACGTCGAGACAAGTGTCTATGACGAAAGGAAATTCGACTATAAGTCTGGAACTTTCTCCACAATAATTAGGTTCGTTTGGCGACTGGCGTTCGTAGGCTTTGAACTCGTCCATGGAGTAGCGATAGATGATGATTCCCCTGCTGGGCCATGGCGCGTTAACGTACATCCAGCCGCTGACGGTATTAAGTTCGTAATTCATTGTGGAATTAGGATAGATTTCGAAATTGATATAGACATCCGGAATGTTCGGATTGTGAGGCGTGTCGTCGCATGATAAGACACCCAACAAAAAAGCTAATATGACAAAAAATTTTTTCATAAATCGAAAACAAAAATACAATATATTTGTTTAGTTTTTTAGAAAAAAGAAAAAGTATAACTATATCACTGTGATATAACGTATTATAGTATTGGTTTTATTGTTGTTGACGGTGTTTTTTTATTAATATTTCTGATATAGATATAAGATTATGACAAATAAACTTAATTATATTATTCTGATTTTTTTAGCCTTGGTCATTGGTGACTTGTCGGCTCAGAATAATAGCTTGTCGTCTTATGTCTTGAATAAAGACATTTCTAACAATAAGGTGTCGCAGAGTTATCTCAGTACCAATGTCGTCACAGCTATCGAACAGGATAAAAACGGCATGATGTGGTTTGGAACCAAACGTGGTTTGAATTCATACGATAGTTATAGCTTTGAAGAATATAATCAGACTGACGGCATCATCAATGCTACTATTACCGACATTCGTTCTGTCGGGGATACGCTTTTCGTAGGAACGGAAAAAGGACTTTGCATTTATGATGTGAAAAACAAAAAAGCTACGAACTTTTTTGCAGAAACAGATTCTCTTATAATCCCCGATAATCATATCTATCATATAAGCAAGCCAATCAACGGTAAGGTGGTGATATGTACCAAAGGAGGTACTTCTGTATATGAGCTCGGAACGAAAACATTTGAAATACCAAAAATCAATAACTATTTCCCTGATTATGAGGTGCGCCATATAGAATATGTGGAACATGATGAGTCATGGTTAGTTGCTACATCGAATGGTTTGGTTATTTATCGTTATGAAAATCAGTCGTTGCGACATCTGAATTATTTTGGAAATTACGAGACATCATTGCCAGACAATGATTTGAAATGTCTGTGTAAAATTTCGGATGAGATGGTTTTCATTGGAACATCAAATGGAATATGTGAGTTTGATGCAAAGAATAGAAATATCAAGAGGATAGATCTTAATGCATTGACACGCAATAAGTCACTGAAGTTAGATGTCTCAAATATAATTCCCTTCTCCGATAAGGAGGTGATGATTGCAACATATACTAATGGTTTGTATATATATAATTACCAAAATAATACTGCTATACATATATCTAAGTTTAATAAGTTTAATGCTATATCGGAGAATTATATTTATGACATATATAAAGATGATCAAGGTTCTGTGTGGATTGCTACTTTTACGGGTCTGAACCGCTTTGAAAATAATCTTGCAAAGTTCTCTACGGTAAGCATTTATGAAAACGGCTCTATGCTTTCGATAACATGTTTCCTGGAAATGCAGAATAACAATATACTAGTAGGTACGGAGTCGGGTATTAAAGTCTTTAATGTTGATGATAAATCTATAACAGACTTTAAGACCTATTTCGATTCTAAGGAAAATCATTTTGAATCATTATATGTGTACAATTTATATATGGATGATGACGGTTTGTTGTGGGTAGGAACGCGTAATAATGGATTGTATATATATGATATTAAGAAAGATGAGCTTGTTGATGTGTCTGATAAATATAACATAAACAAACTTAAGCATGCTGTTATTAGAGGCACTGTCGTTGACAAGAACGACAATATGTGGGTCGCAACAAACTTGGGCCTTTGTTTTATAAATCTAAAAGAAGGTAATCATCAGTTTTATACACCTCAGAAGAATAACAAAAGATCCATACCTAACCATGATATATTTGACTTGTTGTTAGATGAAGAGGCTCTGTATGTTACAACAGGTAATGGTCTGGCGATATATAATTATGATTCGGATGATTTTACGACATATTACCTGCCAGATTCTCTTACGCAAAACGATGTTGTTAAAAACAATGGATTTTTCGACATTGTTGATGGTGAGAATGGACGTTATTATATAGGGTCATATTCCAATGGTATGTTGTCATTTTCTCCAGATAAAAAACAGTTTAAGGCATCAAAGATGATGGGTGACATTGGAACGATGGTGTATGCTATTGTGCCAGACGATAAAGGCTCGCTATGGGCAAGTACTAGTAAAGGTATTATGAAATATGAGCTTGCGACGAGAGAGACAATGAATTACGATGTTACTGATGGCCTGCAGGGAAATGAATTTACACCTAATGCTTTTTTAAAAAGTAGTGATGGCTTCGTTTTCTTTGGAGGTTTCAGCGGATTTAATTATTTCAAACCAGATGAGATTCATCTGGAAACAACATCGCCAAATGTGGTGATAACTAAATTGCTTTCAGGTGATGGTAAAAAACATCGTTATCTTTCACATGGAGACACCATTCATTTGTCATATAAATACAATTCTTTCGAGATAGAATTCGCTACACTTAACCTGTTGAGAAAGAATATGATTAAGTATGCTTACATGCTTGATAATTATGACAGAGACTGGGAATATAACACTTCAAACCATCGATATGCTGATTACAACAGGATGCGTCCTGGAACATACGTGTTTAAGGTAAAGGCAGCGAATGAAGTAAATCAATGGATGGAAGAACCTGTTGCACTGACGATTATAATACATCCTGCCTGGTATCAGACTGCTTGGTTCAATGTGTTGGCAATATTGTTGTTGGCTTTAGCAATATTTATCATTATTAGACAGAGGAATAAGAATGTTCGTCAGAAGAGAGAACAGAAACGTATAATCTCTGAATTGGAGACGCAGATGCTACAGCTGAAGCAGAAGACCTTGCAGCTGCAGATGAATCCGCATGTCATTTTCAACACATTGAACAGCATACAGCAATACATATTGAATAATGATGTAGATAATGCTGTTAGTTATCTGTCGAGTTTTTCAAAATTGATGAGACGTATTCTGAATAATTCTAACGAACGTTATGTTACATTGACCGATGAGATAGAGGCAGTTAGTCTGTATTTACAATTAGAGTCGATGCGATTAGGTAATAGATTTAGCTATAAGATAGATATCGACTCTGATGTGGATGCTAATAATATAGAGGTGGCGCCATTGATTGTGCAGCCTTTTGTTGAGAATGCGATAATTCATGGGCTTGTTCCAAAGAAAGATGATTGCTTTTTAAGTATTAGATTCTCAAAGCTTTCGGAGAACAAATTATTATGTGTTGTTGAAGACAATGGAGTGGGACGTAAACATTCTGAAAAGACGAAACAAGAAAAAGGCGCGTCTCATAAGTCGTATGGAATGAGTATTACCAGAAGACGTCTGGAGACGCTCACAAAAATATCCAATGACGATTTTAGTGTAGAAGTCGTTGACTTATATGATGATAAAGGTGTGGCATCGGGAACAAGAGTTAATATCATCATTAGTTTTTATGATTAAAAAAGAAAGGAAATATTATGATAAGATGTGTTATTGTTGAAGACGAAGAAATGGCTCGTAAGGTATTGAAGTCATTGTTAGCCCAATATTGTCAGGATGTTATGGTATGCGCAGAGGCTGACGACATAGTTTCGGGAAAGAACATGATAGAGACTTTCCATCCAGATTTGGTTTTCCTTGATATCGAGATGCCTGGAGGTAGTGGTTTTAAGTTGTTGACATCTATAGAAGATAAGGATTTCGAAGTTGTGTTTATCACTGCTTATGAACAATTCGCTATCAAAGCTATACGACACGATGCTTTGGACTATATTCTTAAGCCTATAGATCCTAAGGAGTTGGTAGCTGCTGTGGAAAAGGTGAAAGAGGCGAAATATAAGAAGACACTGAAAAAACAATATGATAGTCTTTTGAAAAATCTCGACCCTGAACAGTTAGTGGTCAGGAAGATAAGTCTCTCCACTGCTGATAAAATACATTTGATTAATGTAGATGATATAATAAGGTGTGAGTCGGATAATTACTATACTATCATTTTCTTCAAGGATGGTACAAGTTTGATGGTAAGTAAGACTTTGAAGGAAATAGACCAGAAATTAGAAGAATACGATTTTGTGAGGACACATAAGTCACATCTTGTCAATATGAGGTGCATTAAAAATTTCATAAAAGATGAGATGATGGTTGTGATGACTGATGATACAAAAGTTCCAGTCTCGAAGCGAAAAAAAGAGAGAATTTTGGAAGTTATTAATAATCTCTAAAGCGATAGAAAATTTAATTTTAACGCACATCTTCTGTTTGCATGATTTGTAAATGGAAGATGTTTTTTTTTATTTATATACATTAATTAATAGGTTGTATATAACAAGTAGTTTTTACAAAGGTTTTAGATGTTGAAAAATATTTTCTGAAATTGAAAAAAAACTTTAATTTGTTTAAATTTTTATCGTATCTTTGAACTCCTTTTAACGAACAATTGAGTAGTATAACATAAAATTTTAAGGTATGTTAAGAAAATTACTATTTACCCTTTGTATAGTGCTGACATCGTGGTCGTTAGCACTTGCACAAGTCGGACGACTTCAAGGTACAGTTGTCGACAAAGACACTGGTGAACCAATTCCATTTGCTAACATCGTTTTGGAAAACGGTGGTACCCAGGTGGGTGGTACTAGTTCTGACTTTGATGGCAACTATGACATCAACCCGATTCCTCCGGGAACCTACGACTTGAAAGCAACTTTTGTTGGTTACAATACTTTCGTTATGAAAGGCATTGTTATTCCTGCTAACAAAATTACTTTCCAGGATGTGCCTATGAGCATGCAAACAGAAATGTTGGATGCTGTTGAAATTGTAGACTACAAGGTGCCTTTGATTTCAAAGGATAACACTTCAGGTGGTGCTACTATTACTGCAGAAGAAATTGCTAAGATGCCTCAACGTTCTGCATCAGCTGTTGCAGCTAGTGTTGGTGGTGTTTTCTCAAGCGACGGTGAAGCTGGCAACATGCGTGGTGCCCGTGATGGTGCTACTTACTATGTTGACGGTGTTCGTGTTATCGGTTCTGCTTCTGTTCCACAATCAGCTATCGACCAAGTCGAAGTCCTTCTCTCAGGTCTTCCAGCTATGTATGGTGACGCTACTGGCGGTATCATCAACATGACAACAAAAGGACCTTCTAGAACATTTGGTGCAGGTATCGAAATGGAAACATCTGAGTTATTAGATGGTTACGGACACAGTAGAGCTGGTCTCAACATTCAAGGTCCGTTGATTAAAGGCAAACAAAGTGAAACAGCTTTGCTCGGTTTCTTCTTGTCAGGTGAAGTTAACTACAACCGTGACGGTGCTTTATCAGCTGTAGGTCATTACAAAGCTACAGACGAATGGTTGGAATTCCTCAAAACAAATCCTATCCGTGTATCAGGATCAGGTGCTGGTACTTACCTCAATGGTGAATATACTAGAATGGGTTCAATGGAGTATATTAAAAACTCACAAAACACATCTGGTTATAGCGCAAACTTTGCTGGTAATATCAACGTACGTACAACAGAAACAATCAACTTGACATTCGGTGGTACATTTAACACAGGTAAGAGCAATTCTTATAGCAGAGGCAATGCTTACTTTAACTATGATAAGAATGCTGTTGGTACATATAAAACATGGCGTGTTTATGGACGTTTCACTCAAAGATTCCCAACTCCACAAGAAAGCACATCTTTGATTAAGAACTTCTACTACAGCTTGCAAGTTGACTACGAACGTTATAATAGCGAATCTGGTGACCCTGACCACTGGGATAATATTTGGGATTATGGTTACCTCGGTAAGTATACTATCCACAAGACTCCATCTTATGGTTATGCAGATAGTACAATTGCAGTAAAAGACCCAGCAACAGGTGCAGTTAAGTATTATAATAATGTATGGGCAACTACATCATGGGATTATGATACATTAGTAGAGTTCCAAGCATCAGATAAAAATCCTTTGCTTTCAAACTATACTTCTTTGTATTATGACTTATACACAGATCCACTCGGACACTATCAAAACTTCACAGATCTCCAACTTGGTGGTGCTCTTTTGAATGGTGATGGCCCATCTGCAATTTACGGTATGTATGCAGTTCCAGGTTCAATCCAAACAAACTATGGATTCAGTGAATCAGATAAATTCAATGTTAACCTTTCAGGTGCTATGACAATTGGTAATCACGAGCTTAAACTTGGTTTCCAATATGAACAACGTAATAGCAGATCTTATGGTATCAGCGGATACCGTATGTGGTACTTGATGAGAACATTGGCTAACTTCCATATCCAACAGTTAGACATCGCTAACCCAGAAGTTGTTAGCTACGATGGTTTCGTTGATACAATCCGTTACTACAGAAAATATGACGAAGCATCACAATATCAATTCGACAAGAATCTTCGTGAAGCTTTAGGTCTCGATGTTAATGGCTTAGAATGGATTAATATTGACTCATACGATTTCAATGATAACACAATCCAATATTATGATAAGAATGGTGTTATGCATACTGCAACATTGGCAGATGGTTTCGATATCAGCATGTTTACTCCAGATGAATTAACACAAGACGGTAACTCATACGTATCATACTATGGTTATGACTATAAAGGTAATAAAATCAAAGGCCAACCAACATTCGAAGACTTCTTTACAGAAGTTGATGAAAATGGTAACTATACACGTCCAGTAGGTACATTCCAACCTATTTACATGGCTGGTTACATCCAAGATAAATTTGCTTTCAAAGATCTTATCTTCAACGTTGGTGTTCGTGTTGACCGTTTCGACGCTAACCAAAAAGTTATCAAAGACCCTTATATCCTTTATGATTACCAAACAGTAGGTGATGTTGCAAAAGATGGTAAGATCACTCTTCAAAATGGTACAGAAGTCGATATTCCAGATAACATTGGTGATGATTTCGCAGTTTACGTAAACAAAGTTGATGATATCACAGAAGTTGTTGGTTATCGTAACAATAATGTATGGTACGATGCAGAAGGTATCGAAATGACAAACCCTACATTGTTAGATAAAGGTAATGGTATTTCACCATGGTTAACAGATCCAACACAAAAGAGAATCAATACAAATTCATTCAAAGATTATGATCCACAATGGAGTGTAATGCCACGTATTTCATTCTCATTCCCAATCTCTGATGAAGCTTTGTTCTTTGCACACTACGATGTTTTAACACAACGTCCAAATAATAACTTTACTAATATTTATACATATTATTATTTCGATCAAATCAGTGGTGCTATTGCAAATCCATCATTGAAACCTTCACAAACAATTGACTATGAATTAGGTTTCACCCAAAAGTTGACTAATTCATCATCAATGACAATCACAGGTTACTACCGTGAAATCCGTGACATGATCCAGTTGTATCGTTACACTGGTGCATATCCTAAAGATTATACATCATTCAGTAACTTAGACTTTAGTACAGTTAAAGGTCTCACAGCATCATACGACTTACGTAGAACAGGTAATGTTCGTTTACGTGCAAGTTATACATTACAATTCTCTAATGCAACAGGTGCAAGTACAACAACAATGGCATCTTTGATTGCTGCTGGTGTACCTAACTTACGTTCAACATTCCCTATGCCTTGGGACCGTCGTCACCAATTCAACATTGTTCTTGACTACCGTTTCGGTGAAGGAAGAGATTATAACGGACCTGTTACAAATCGTGAAAAATCAGGTAAGAAGTCAATCAATTGGTTAGAAAATACAGGTGCTAGCTTGACAGTTAATGGTGGTTCTGGTACTCCATATACTAAAGCTACAAATATCACATCACCAATTTCTCCATCACAAAATATCTTAGACGGTTCAATGTACGGTTCAAGACTTCCATGGTCATTCCGTTTCGACCTTCGTGTTGACAGAGACATTAACTTTAAACTTGGTGGTAAAGATGGAGAAGGTGGACGTAATGCATACATGAATGTTTATTTCCAAATATTGAATCTTTTGAATTCAAGAAACATCATGGGTGTTTATGCAGCAACAGGTAACCCAAATGATGACGGTTATTTGTCAGCTCCTGAATGGCAACGTGAAATCAATACACAAAGAGATCCTGAATCATTTAGATATCTCTATGGTTTGTATGTTGATAACCCTGGTTTCTATTCACAACCACGTCAAATTAGATTTGGTGTAATCTTTAACTTCTAAAAGAATAAATAATTACAGAATATGAAGACTATATTTCGTTTATTAATTGTTGCATTTCTCTTTTTGAGTGTAACAGAAGTAAGAGCCGAGAAAGTCAAGATGGCTGACAAAAAATCTCGTACTCTTAGAGGTACAACAGCTGGTTGTACACCGTCTTCTACATTTGCATGGTTGAATATCAACAATGCGAGAGTGCGTGTTAATGCTGGTGGTGACATGTGGTGGGATCTTCCTGGTGGAACAGGAGCTAAGTATTATATCCCAGCTAATAGCTCATCAACATCATTGTATGCAGGTTCACTTTGGATTGCTGGTCTTGACATCAACCAACAGTTAAAGTGTGCTGCTATCCGTTTCCGTCAAACAGGTAACGATTTCTGGACAGGACCTCTTACAATAGATGGTACTGCATCTATCGACCCTGTAACATGTATGGAATATGATAAGATGTTCTCAATCACTCGCGCTGAAGTAGATGATTTTATTGCTAATTGTGACCCTGTTACAGGTCAGTTCATGGGAGATGAAATTCCATCTTCAATCGCTAACTGGCCAGCACATGGTGATCCAAGTAGAGGTATGAGTTATTATCTCGCTCCTTTCTATGATAGAGATAAAGATTCTCATTACGATCCTGCTAAAGGTGATTATCCATATTATGACATTGAAAATGAACTTTGTCATAGCCAAGTCCCTACAATGGATGAAGTTTATGAAGGTTCTGTTAAAGGTTCTATCTTAGCTGACCAAGTCATCAAAGGTGACCAAACACTTTGGTGGGTTTTCAACGATAGAGGTAATGCTCACACAGAAACAGGTGGTTCAGCTATCGGTCTCGAAATTAGAGCTCAAGCTTTCGCTTTCGCTACTAACGACGAAATCAATAACATGACTTTCTATAGCTATGAGATTATCAACCGTTCAACTTATACCTTAACAAATACATACTTCTCACCATGGACAGACGTTGACCTTGGTTTCTCAAGAGACGACTTTGTCGGTTGCGACGTTAGCCGTGGTTTAGGTTATGGTTATAATGGTAAAAATATCGATGGTCAAGGTGAACCTGAAGCTTACGGTGCTAACCCTCCTGCTGTAGGTGTTGACTTCTTCCAAGGTCCATATTTGGATCCAGATGGTATCGACAACCCTAAATATAATCCTACTACAGGTGAAAACTGCGACGAAAGTATCAATGGTGTTAACTTTGGAAATGGTATTATAGACGACGAACGTTTCGGTATGCGCCGTTTCGTTTATCACGATAATAACCAATCAGACAATGGTGACCCTGACAAAGCAGCTGAATACTATAACTTCCTTAGAGGTATTTGGAAAAATGGTGACAAAATGCACTATGGTGGTAATGCTGTTCCAGGTAGCCCAGGTGTAACAGATTTAGCTTGTGACTTCATGTTCCCATACGATTCTGACCCATGTAACTGGGGTACAGGTGGTATTGTTCCTGACTTCCCAGGTTATTGGAGTGAGGAAACAGGTAACAATGGTGCTCCTAACAACCCTTACGACCGTCGTTTTATGCAATCAGCTGGTCCTTTCACATTGAAACCAGGTGCTGTTAACTACATCACATTCGGTGTGCCATGGGCTCGTTCAGCCGCTGGTACTGCATGGTCATCAGTAGAATTGTTACGTCGCGTTGACGATAAATGTCAAGCTATGTTCGACAACTGTTTCGACGTTCTCGATGGTCCAGATGCTCCAGACCTCACATTCCGTGAACTTGATAGAAAACTTATCGTTTATATTTCAAATTCAGAAAACTCAAACAACGTAGGTGAGTCATATACAGAAATCGATTCACAAATTTGTGGTCCTCTTGCAACTGACTCAACACAACGTAACGACTCAACATATCGTTTCGAAGGTTATATCGTATACCAATTGGCAAATAAAGAAGTTAACGTTGATGAACTCAATGACATCAGCAAAGCTCGTATAGTTTACCAATGCGACGTTAAGAATGGTGTTTCTGAAATTAAAAACTACATCTATGATGATGACTTACAAGCATCAGTTCCAACAATTATGGTACAAGGTGCTGATAACGGTATCAAGAGTACTTTCGTTCTTACACAAGATGCTTTCACAACAACAGGTGACGTTAACTTGATTAACCATAAGACATATTATTATATGGCAATTTCTTATGCTTATAATAATTATCAAGATTATGAAGTTGATGCTAATAACCCAATCGCTCTTTATGGTCAAAAGACACCTTATTTAGCAGGTCGTAAGAATATTAAGATGTATTCTGCAGTTCCTCATAAAGCTGTTAATGGTACTGTAATCAACTCTAACTATGGCGATAAAGTACAAGTTACTCGTTGGTCTGGTTTAGGTAATGGTGGTAACCAACTTGAATTGACTCAAGAAACTATTGACGAAATCATGAGTAAAGGTCCTGCAACAAGCAATGTTAAATTCGGTGATGCAGAATATCCTGTAGCATATCACCCAACATACAAAGCTGGTTATGGTCCAATCGACATTAAAGTTGTTGACCCATTGAACGTTGTTTCAACAGAATATGCATTATGGTTCGATGAATATGAAAGAAAACTCATCACTAATGTAACAGGTGACAATGCAATTATCGGCGATACAGCATCAAAGATTGCTTTCAGATGGTTCTTGAAAGACTTAAATACAGGTGAAGTATTTGTAGCTGATAATACATCAGAAATGCAAACAGAACAAATCTTCATTGAAAGAGGTATTTCTGTCAGCATCTACCAACCATGGTTATTAGGTCCTACACCAGTAGGTCAATATCTTGATAGTAGTGATGATCCTCCATTGCCAAAAACAATTCAAAGAATCCTCGCTCCAAACAACGGTTTGATTACAACATCAGTTAAATATGCTGATAGTTCTAACAGATGGTTAAGCGGTATTAGAGATGATGATAATATGCCAGGTTCAGCACTTAACTGGATTCGTTCAGGTAACTATGCTGACCAAGAGAATCCAGAAAATAATGACTTCTTAGTATTCTCTACAACAGGTGGTTCATCAGTTCCTTATGACCCAGATCAAGTATTTGAAAGTATAGCAGAAGGTACATGGGCTCCATTACTCATGACAAACTTCTCAAGAAACTCAGGTCAATTTGTTCCTGGTCCATTGTACAAGTCAAATTGTAGAATTGACTCTATCTTCAGAAGAATTGGTTCTATTGACATTGTGTTGACATCAGACAAATCAAAATGGACACGTTGTCCTGTCTTTGAAATGGGCTTAGATCCACAGTTGACAGAAGGTAATGCTCCTGCATTCACATTGCGTAGAGCTCCATCAATTGATAAAGATGGTAATCCATGTGCATCAATGACAATGGCAGCAAGTAATAACCCAGAAGATCCTAACTATATCGCAGCAAACGGTATGGGTTGGTTCCCAGGTTATGCAATTGACATAGAAACAGGTGCTCGTCTTAACATGTGCTATGGTGAAGATTCATACTACCAAGAATTAAATGGTCGTGATATGATGTTCAACCCACCTGCATTGAAAGAAACAACTGTATTGTCAGCTCCTATCGCTCAGCTTTCAGATCCTGTCTTGTTCGATGCTATTGATAATACTCCTGTAATGGGTGGTAAACACTTCGTTTACATCTTCCCAATGAATGATGCTGGTAATTTAGGTAGCAATTCATACAAGATTTCATTCAAATCTCCTGCTTATGATGCTGGTGCTTACTTATACAATACAGTCTCTGCTATTGAAAAAGCTCCTTCATCATCACTTTCAAGTGTGTTCTACACAGCATTGTGGGGCCAACCACTTTGGACTGGTATGCCAATGCCTGTAGAAGGAAGAGAATGGTTACAAGAAGGAAACCCTGTTACAATTTCAGTTCGTTTGGCAACTCCATATAGAGCTGGTTACGGTAACTTCGCACTCGAAAATGATTCAGAATTGTTCGACACAATCAACCATAGAGGATATAATCCATATTATACATTCTCAACAGCAGGTTGTGGCCCAGTTATGAACGATATCGAAAAAGCTAAGAGTGACCTTGATATGGTAACAGTAGTACCTAACCCATATTACGCATTCTCAACTTACGAAGACAATGCTCTTACACATAAAGTTAAGATTGCTAACGTTCCAGATAAGTGCGTTGTTACAATCTACACAGTTAACGGAGCTAAGATTCGTCAGTTCAAGAAAGACTCTAGTGTTACATCAATTGATTGGGATTTGACTAACCACGCCAATACTCCTATCGCAAGTGGTTTCTATATCATTCACGTTAAGGATAACACAACAGGCGAAGAAACAACAGTTAAGTTCTATGCTGCAATGCGTCAAGTTGACTTAAATACATTCTAATTATTATGCGAACAAAATTAAAAAGTACGATCATGAAAAAGTTATTTAAATCTATCGTTATATTAAGCTTGACTATCTTAGTATTAGGATATAGCAACACAGCATTCGCAGGTAATCAGGACAGATTAGGTCAAGCAGGTGCAACAGAATTGTTAATCAATCCATGGGCAGCATCAGCAGGTTGGGCAAATGCCGGTATGTCAAAAATACATGGTGTAGAAGCTATGTGGGGTAACGTTGCAGGTATCACTGCAACGAACTCCATCGACTTGAACTTCTCTTACACAGAGTGGTTAAAAGGTTCCGGAGTTAATGCTTATTCATTCGGTTTCTTGGCACGCGTCTCTGAAACTGTTGTAGCAGGTCTCTATGTAATGTCATTCAATCCAGGCGAAATTTACAGAACAACAACTGAAAACCCTGATATGACATTAGGTACATACAAACCAAGTTTGATGAATATTAACGTAGCAGTTGCTAAGTCATTCTCAAATAGTATTCATGCTGGTTTCGTTTTAAAGATCATCAGCGAATCTATTTCTGATATGACAGGTACAGGTGTCGCCTTAGACGCAGGTATCCAATATGTAACTGGTATTACAGATAATATTCACTTCGGTATTACTTTGAAAAATATCGGACCTACCGTGACATACAAAGGCGACGGTCTTACATTCAAAGCTAATCCAGAATCATTCTGGGGATCTGCACTTACAGTTATCCACCGTGCTGACCAATTCGAATTACCAACACAATTAAATATCGCTGCAGCTTACGACTTTAACTTCACAAACGGTTATCGTCTTACAGCAGCTGGTAACTTCACTTCAAACTCTTTCTCAAAAGACCAAGTGACATTAGGTCTTGAAGGTTCTTTCAAAGAATTCTTGCAACTCCGTGCTTCTTATACATTAGAGAATGGTATTTGGAGTGATATCGAATTGGATGAATGTACTAACGTTAATAGAGGTCTCGCAATGGGTGCTTCAGTACAAGCTCCTCTCAGCGAATCAATGAAAGTCTCTATCGACTATTCATTCCAACAAACAGCTCACTGGAATGGTACACATACAATAGGTGCAAGAATTATTTTCTAAAAGATAGACTCTATTTAAAAATAATTCGTATCTTTGCATACATGTTTAACGAAAGGGCCCTTGTCTCGGCAAGGGTCTCTTTCTTTTTTTCTAAAATTAAATAAATCATATACTATGGCTGAAATTGAATATTTTACACAGGCTGGACTTCAGAAATTAAGAGACGAATTAGATCGTCTTATTCTCGTAGAACGTCCAAAAGTCGTTCAGGCAATTGCTGAAGCTCGTGATAAGGGAGATCTTTCAGAAAATGCCGAATATGATGCTGCTAAAGAAGCTCAACAACACCTCGAAATGAAGATCGTTGAACTTCAACAACTCATTATGAGTGCTCGCATAATCGATGAATCTAAAATAGATACATCTAAAGCTTTGTTGCTTTCAACAGTGAAAATTAAGAACTTGAAGACTAACGCTATCATGGCTTATACTCTCGTTCCTGAAAAAGAAGCTGACCTTAAAAACCATAAGATATCTGTCACTTCTCCAATCGCTAAAGGCTTGCTCGGTAAGTCTGTCGGCGACCAAGTTGAGATACAAGTGCCTGCTGGTAAGGTGATGTTCGAAATAATTGAAATAACACGTTAAGTTATGGCAACAATCTTTTCAAGAATTATAAACGGTGAAATACCTTGCTATAAAATAGCCGAGAACGACAAATTCTTCGCTTTCTTGGACATCAATCCTTTGATGAAAGGTCATACCCTCGTCATACCTAAGAAAGAAACTGATTATATCTTCGATATAGAAGATAACGATCTCGCTGAAATGATGGTCTTCGCTAAACAGATAGCAGTTAAAATCAAAGAAGCTATACCTTGTACTAAAGTCGGTGTTGCAGTCATAGGACTCGAAGTGCCTCATGCTCACATTCACCTCGTACCAATGCAAAAAGAAGGTGACCTCGATTTCAAACGTCCTAAACTCCAGCTTTCACAAGAAGAATTTTTGGACATTCAAAAGAAAATAGCTTTTTAAAAAATAAAATCTCAAAGACACATAATCTCATAATTGAGTGATGTTTTTGAGATTTTGTTTAAAATGAACTTTTACAATATAATTTAATAGTTATGAAAAAAATATCATTTTTATTCTGCTTGTTGTTGGCTGTCTTCATGAGTAGCTGTAATCACAGCTCCGAAATGGCAGATCAAATTATCGGTGAATGGGAGATGGTTCATTATAAAGAAAGTAGCTGGTGGTACTATTATAATGAAGATGGTACACAAACTGAGACTTATACTTTAGATGAAGAATATGATGTAACGCCAGATCATCCAGAGTGGGCTGTTTTACGTTTTACAAATATGTTTATGTCATTAATAGATGGAGGTGCAGAAGTAGATGATATACTTCTAGGTGTTCCATTCCCATATACATTTGAGGGAGATAAGTTGTCATCATTGATAATGTCATACGACCATACAGACTATCTTACAGTAAGTTTTAAAGATGACGATACTATGGTGTTTTACGTAGATGATTCTGGAGAGTTGGAAGAGGCTAATTATGGAGGCTACGAACATTATGAGTCGTGGGTGACTTATCGACGCATTAAATAAAAAACTCAAAAACTCAAAAACTCAAAGTCATAAAACTTAAAAATCTCAGAGTCTCATTTTTAGAGTTTCTGAGATTTTTTATTTCTGAATTTTTAAATATCAAAATACAAGCAGACCTTAAAGACAAGATTGTCGATTGGCTTTTCATAAGAATAAGGCCCATAACGATAAAAAGCTCCCACACCTAATTTAATAATGCCAATATTTAAAATGTTATCGACAATAACACCGCTCTCATAATATAGTTTCTGAGTGTTTATATCGTTCATCCAAGCGATGTTTGTTAAAATTATTAACTCTGGATGGAATTTCTTAAAATCTATTAAGACATTTTTAAAATTATGCGATAAATATAATGCGGCGAACTCGTTGCAGAAAAACTCGTCAGGATTCATAGTGCTGAAACTTTCCATACAATAAATGTCAAACTTGTTCTCTCCAGTTCCATAAATGTTGAATAATTCAGTTGCAGGAGCAAAACCGTTTGTGTATCCATATTGTGCAGCTAATGAAGTTTCTCCTAAACATTGCGTGTATTTCTTCCCTCTAAATAAAAATTCAAATTTGTCGAAGTCGTAGGGACTGCCGAAAACATTTTTTAAATTCTTTTTATAAGAAAGCCAAACCATGGGATTTGCTTTTCCTTCAACTTCTATTTTGTCTTTAGACATAACTAGCCTTTCTCCGAAAGCTATCCTTAGTTTTAATTCCAAAGTGCTTAAACGATATGTGTTTTGGTTATTTGGCTGTTGGCTATTGCCTGTTGTGGTCTTGTCGGATATTTCGAATTTGGCGAATGCTTTGATGTTGTTGTTTAAATACGTTGAATAATTGACGTATATGTAATCGTTTAACGATGTCGATTTCGTGTAAAAATACTTGAAATTTTCATGATTTAGCAGAATTTCATTTTCTTTGAAGCCATAATTTCCAAATCGCTCGAATTTATGGTATAACCCGAATTTTAATTTCATGTCTTTAGAACGTAAAATCTTGAACGTTAGGTCAGTGGCATAATTGAATTCTTTTGCCTTTGTCCAATAATTGCCGAAGCCTTCAATGGTAAAGACTTTCGATAAACGATCGTTTGTCTCCAAACCCATACCGAACATTAAACCATTTCCGATGTTATAACCAGCTATGTTGTCAATTTTCAAATTGATGAATCCTACAGGAATTCCATTTATAAACATTGAAGATATTTCAGAAGTAATCTGATCAAGGTTAATATTATTTACGTAAGAAATATCGTCGACGATTTTATATACAGAGTCTAGTTGTTCTTCACTGAATTTTTTATAAGTATGGGAAGTGATTGTATCATTTGATATAACACCGACATCGTTCTGTCCAATTAAACAGAAATTAAATATCAGTAGTAATAATGTTAGTATTAACTTGTTCATGGGTTAATGTAATTCATAATACATAATTCATAATACATAATTCATAATGCATAATTAATTTTCAACTTTGAGTTTTCAATTTTTCATTATTAATATGTCTGTCTTTATCTCTCTTAGTCTTTTTCTCAAGGTTCTTTTTGAAGGCTTCTGTTAAATCTATTCCAGTCTGGTTGGCAAGGCAAATCAGAACCCATAAGATGTCTGCCATCTCGTCTGCCATATTATATTTCTTGTCGGAATCTTTGAACGACTGTTCTCCGTAAGTGCGTGCTACAATACGTGCTAGTTCGCCAACTTCCTCAGTTAATAATATCATGTTTGTCAATTCGTTGAAATAACGGACACCATGGGTCTTAATCCATTCGTCGACGATTTTTTGAGCTTCTTCTATTGTCATAAATTTATTTTTTACAAAAATACATTTTTTAAGACTATGAGACAATAAGGCAATAAGTCGATGAGTATTTTTTATAAATTTGCAAAAAAATAATAACAGTGGAAAATACCTTTACTTTAGTTGCAAAGACATTGCCTGGCTTCGAAGAAATTCTTGCTGAAGAATTAAAAGCCTTAGGCGCAGAAAATATCAATATCTTATATCGTGCTGTCAGTTTTGAGGCTGACAAGGCTTTGATGTACAAAGCAAATTATTGTCTTCGTACAGCATTGAGAATCTTGAAACCAATACAGACTTTTGTCGCTCGTAATGAGCTGATGTTATACAAGAAGATTTTTGAAATCAAGTGGCATGAGATTTTCGGTATCGAAGAGACTTTCGCCATCGATGCTGTGGTGAGCGGTAATTATTTCACTCACTCTCAATATGCAGCCCTCAAAGTGAAAGACGCTATTGCTGATGAGTTCCGTAACAAATACGGAGCACGTCCTTCTGTAGATACAGAAAATCCTGACTTGAGAATTAATGTACATATTGACAATGAGAAGGTGACACTTTCTTTCGACAGCTCTGGCGATTCATTGCATAAGAGAGGTTACCGTAAAGCTGTCGACAAAGCACCAATGAATGAGGTGCTCGCCGCAGGTCTCATCAAACTCACTGGATGGAACTACGACAAGAACTTCGTCGACTGCATGTGTGGCTCCGCTACAATTCCTATCGAGGCGGCAATGGCAGCGATGAATGTGCCAGCAGGTTATTTCAGAGAGAAATACGGATTCATGACATGGCACGACTTCGATGAAAAACTTTGGAAAGAAGTCAGAACAGCTGCCGATGAAGATATCCGCGACTTCGACTACGAAATCATCGCTTCTGACCATTCTGCTAAGGCTGTTCAGATAGCGCAATCTAATATCAAAGGAGCGCACCTTTCACATGATATCACTTTGAGCCAGCAAGATATGTTCGAGATGACACCTCCAGAAGGTCCTGGTATCTTGCTTATCAATCCTCCTTATGGCGAACGTCTTGAAGAGAAAGACCTCGTTAACTTATACAAAGGTATTGGCAACGCTCTTAAACATAACTTCAAAGGTTATGAGGCTTGGGTTATAAGCAGCAACAAAGAAGTGCTTAAACTCATCGGATTGAAACCTTCAAAGAAAATAGAAGTGTACAATGGTTCATTAGACTGCCGCTTCGTGAAATTCGACATCTTTGACGGTTCTTATAAAGATATGAAGTCAAGAACGAAGAACGAAGAACTTTGAACTGGATGATGAAAAAGATATTCTTGATAGTAGCGTTTGCTTTTGCTTTCGTTTCCTGTGTTAACGAAGATGCACACTTCAATCCTATGGCGAATTTTCCGGATGAAGATGTCGTTGTTCTTGACATGGATTTAAAAGGCGTGGTCAATGATGGTATCGTTATCCCATCTGTGAATCAGACTGAAGAAGGGAAGTTTGTCTTTACCTTCAATGCAGAAGCAGGTCAATATTACAAGATATTTTATCAGAACGAGTCGTATAAATTTGATGATGACAATCCCTTAAATAATGAGAACTTCTACGGTAGCTGGGAAGATGTCAACATCGGTTTCAAGAAAGTTGAAGAGGACGGCCTTGTAACAGATGCATTCAGAATCGTAGGTAATCCTCGTGACGAGAAGAAATATTATGGAGCTGACCTGACCCAAAATACTTTTAGTCAGAAGGCTGTCGATAATGTCGTTAATGCGATACGTAACACTCCCGATTGGCTTGAGTCTGTGAGACAAAAGGCTGTCAACAATAACTTCACTTTAGAGAGACAGCTTTACCTTGATGCGATATGGATTATCAATGATAATAAGAACAAGGGTGATGTCAACAACAGATTCAAACGTAACCCTCGCGTTGGCGAATATTCGTTCATGCTTGTCGTCTGCGACGAGAAATCTTTGAATGATATTCCTGATTATATCAAAAACATCAGCCTCACCGATGACAACGGAAGTTACGTCAATCCTTATGCTTATTTCTCAAATAACAAGAAAAGAAACATTGATGTGATTATAAGTCCGAAGCGACTTAAGACTCGCGCTGTCATCACTCCAGAATACGGAGTCTTCTTGGATGAGACATTGATAAAGACCGATAACTACAGCATCGATAATTCAAATCCTAAGTGTAGCGATACTGAAGAGATGTATTCCAATGCTTTGTATAAGCAGTTTCTCAGCGACGTCAGCAAGCAATACACTTTGAGAAATATTCCTTTAATCAAAGATGTGGTCTCTGATGACGACCCATATACTATGAAGGAATATGAGGAGGCAAAGACCAAATACGATAGCTCGGAACTACAATATGATTATCCTGTCGTAACAGATTGTCTTGGTAGCACTGTTCGACTCAATGAAGACAACAGCATTTCATTGATAAATCCAGGTAATGACGACATGAATAATCTTCATAAAGAATCTACAGGTGTCATGACGAGAGTTGGTTTTACCTATGGAAAATATCGTGGTAAGATTAAGTTCCCTGTCATGCTTAATGAAGAAAACATCTGGAATGGCTTGACTTATGCATTCTGGCTGATATATCAGGATAATCATGCGTGGAACAACAGAAGAGCTACAGCAGGCGGATATATCGACAAGAACGATGATACTGAAAATCCTACTCGTCATTCGGAATATCATTATTCGGAAATAGATATTGAGATTGTCAAGGCATCACGTTATTGGCCTAAGTCATATTATCCGGCAGAAGATTCAAGACTGCAGACAGAGAATCCGCAGATGAACAATGAAATAATGTATTGCTGTACCAACTGGGATTTGGCGACGCGCGAGCCAGCCATGTTTGCTTCAGGTATAAACAAGATTCTATATATGAATAAGGAATATGAAGCTATGCGCTGGACAGATTTATATAAGGCATTGACAACGAAGTCGCCTATCAGCAACGATGTCTTCAAAGAAGATTATTATTACTACGAGATTGAGTGGCGTCCTGAGGAGATAATATGGCGCGTAGGCCCTTCTCCTGACGAGATGGTCGTGGTGGGATATATGAACGATGCTTATACAGCGATACCAAACAACCAGATGCTGTGCATTGTGACTCAAGAATATCACTATTCGGAATGGTGGCCTCCAATCGTCTTTGAACAAGGCTTGATACCATACAACAAAAACGACATCGAAGGACGCGTTTATGAGATTGTTGTCGAGTAGCCCCGTTTGGAACCTTAGAATCTCAAAAACTCAGAACCTCAAAAACTCAGAACCTCAGAATTATGCACATTGTCAATTTTGAAGTTTTGAGTTTTTTAATTTCTGAGTTTTATAAATGCTGCATATTTCCTTGATGCTTTCTTCAATAGGGGTGAATGTGAAATTCAGTTCGCGCATTATCTTTTCCGAAGAATAAGAATATTTCCTAGTCGCGGTACGTGCAGTCTCTTTGGTGATGAGTGGCTTCTTGCCTTGTAGCTTACCTATGAGCCAGAAGACACGCCATGCAACTTCACTGAGACCTTTGCCTACTTTGATATATGGAGCCTTGACATTGAAGTTCTGTGCCATTAAGTTGAACAGATATTGGTATGAGATAAGAGCGCCGTTGAGACAGTAGCGTTGCCCGAATCTGTTGTTTTCCATCAACATTATCATTGCACGTGCCACGTCTTTCACGTCGACGAAACCGTTGATGCCTGTGGTGTAAAAAGGAAAACCTTTGGCGATGACATTGAAAAGCTCGCAGCTGCTAGAATCCCAGCGGCCAGCACCTAATATAAGCGAAGGGTTTACTATGGTGGCATTGAGACCCTCGGCTATGCCACGCCACACCTCCATCTCTCCCTCGTGCTTCGAAATGGAGTAGACGCTGTTGTTCTTAGATGGCGACCACAGCGACTCCTCGTTGATAGGTTCGCCCTCTAATGACCTGCCAAGAGCTGCGATGGAACTGACATGACAGAATTTCTTCACCCCGCAATGCAAGGCTGCATTGACCATATTCTTCGTTCCTTCCACATTGACACGCATGAGACTGCCTTTGTCACTAGGATCGAAAGAAACAACAGCAGCACAGTGATACACTTCGTCGACATCTTTCATGGCTTCTTCAAGGATGTCATAATCCAATACATCTCCATACACAAACTCTATGTTGCTTGGAATCTCATTGATGCCGTATCGTTTTAATACATCTTTTAATAAAGATAAATCACTGTTCTTACGACATAATAATTTAACTCTGAATGTTGACTCGTCGATTAATTGTTGACCCTTGTCTGTTGACCGTTGTCTGTATAATAATGTCGCTACTAAATGCGAACCTACTAATCCTGTGCAGCCTGTGATGAAAATCATGGTATTTATTTTTTGCTATGAGCTATGAGCCTTGGGCTTCGAGCAATTGAGATTACTTGTTATTTGCTGTACAAATATACGTATTTTAGTTTTACATTTATCATTGTTGGTATCTTGGGATGAGGAATGTATAATGGAGAATGTATAATGAATAATGTATAATGAATAATGAAGAATGAAAAATGAAGAATTTTCGGTTTCCAATTTTAAAATATCTTTTCAATATGCTGATAATTATTATTTTTGTGACTTTGAATTTTAACATTAATTTCAATATGAAAAGATTTTATTTTGCAATTGTTTTGTTGAGTGTATTGCTGGTGGGATGTAAACCAGAAACAGAAATGCCAATAGTCGTTACTCAAGAAGTTACTGATATAACAATCAATACAGCGAAGGTTGTTTGTAATGTAGAATATGATGGTGGTGCGGAAGTGACAGAGAGAGGAGTATGTTGGGATACGATACAAAATCCTACGATAGATAGTAATAAAACCAGCGATGGTAATGGAGTTGGAACATTCACTTCCGAACTCAGCAACTTAGCATCTCAGACTACTTATTATGTCAGGGCTTATGCTGTTAACAATGTCGGTGTCTCATACGGAGAAGAAAAGTGCTTCACGACTTTGATTGATGAAACCGAAGAGGAGCAAGTGCTCAGTGATACAACCGTAACGGTAAATGGTGTCTCTTTTACGATGATATCAGTTAAAGGCGGAATCTTTGAAATGGGAGCGCAGAATGTAGACCCAAGCCAACCTAATTACGATGAAGAAGCATGGGCTAGAGAAGCTCCAGTGCATCTTGTGACCTTGTCGGATTATTATATCGGTGAGACAGAGGTGACACAAGAATTATGGCAGGCAGTCATGGGCGGTAATCCAAGTCATTTCATAGGTGCTCAGAAGCCTGTTGAGCAGGTTACATGGAACGACTGCCAGACTTTTGTCAAAAGACTTAATCAGTTGACAGGTATGAATTTCAGACTTCCTACAGAAGCAGAATGGGAGTTCGCAGCAAAAGGAGGCAATGAGTCGCAAGGCTACAAATTCAGTGGTAGCGACAATATCGATGAGGTGGCTTGGTATTCGGCTGATGGCAAGAAAACCCGTGATGTGAAGAATAAGCTTCCTAACGAATTGGGAATCTATGATATGTGTGGAAATGTGATGGAATGGTGTTATGACCTTTTTGCTGATTACACTAGCAATCATCAGACTAATCCGACTGGTGCGATATCAGGTACAGACCATATCATCAGAGGTGGATGCTGCCTCAGCAACGCTGCTTATTGCAGAATGACAATACGTAGCTTTTTCAATGCAGGAGGCTTGAGCTATGGCATCGGATTCCGTTTGGCTCTAGTACTTTGAGCAAAGAAAAAAGTTTGGTTTGTATTATATAGTTCAAAGTTTTTATTATCTTTGCGTTTCTAAATGAAATTAAAAATATACGTCTATGGGTAAAAATTTTGTAGAAGAATTATACTGGCGCGGTATGCTTCACAGCATGACACCAGGTACTGAAGAACAACTTCAAAAAGAAATGACAACAGGCTACCTCGGTATTGACCCAACAGCCGACTCTCTTCATATAGGTCACCTTTGCGGTATTATGATGCTTCGCCATTTTCAACATGCAGGCCATAAACCTTTAGCTCTCCTCGGTGGCGCAACAGGTATGATCGGTGACCCATCAGGAAAATCAGCAGAACGTGTCTTGCTTAATGACGAGATATTAAACCATAACCAAGCTTGTATCAAGAAACAACTTTCTAAGTTCTTAGACTTCGAAAGCGACTCTCCTAACAGAGCAGAACTCGTTAACAACTACGACTGGATGAAAAACTATTCATTCCTTAACTTCATCCGCGACATCGGTAAACATATCACCGTTAACTACATGATGGCTAAAGACAGCGTCAAGAAACGTTTCAGCGGCGAAGGCGAAGGTATGTCATTCACAGAATTCAGCTACCAACTCGTTCAAGGTTACGACTTCTTATACTTATATCAAAACAAACATTGTAAACTCCAGCTCGGTGGCTCTGACCAATGGGGTAACATCACAACAGGTACTGAATTAATCCGTCGTAAACTCGGCGCTGATGAGACAGCTTACGCTCTCACATGTCCTCTCATCACTAAAGCTGACGGCGGCAAATTCGGCAAGACAGAAAAAGGTAACATCTGGCTCGACCCTGCTAAGACATCACCATACGCATTCTACCAATTCTGGATGAACTGTTCTGATGACGACGCTGCTAAATATATCAAGATTTTCACATTGTTAAGCAAAGAAGAAATAGAAGCTCTCATCAAACGTCATGAGGCAGAACCACATCTCCGTGAACTCCAACGCACACTCGCTCGCGAAATCACTACAATGGTTCACTCTAAAGAAGACCTCGAAATGGCTGAAGAAGCAACTCAAATCCTCTTCGGAAAAGGTACTTCAGAAGCTCTTCATAAATTCGATGAAGCTACATTGTTGAGCATCTTCGACGGCGTACCTCAAGCTAAATTGTCTAGAACATATTTAGAAGCTGGCATGCCAATCGTAGACTTCCTCGCACTCACAGAAGTGTTCTCATCAAAAGGCGAAGCTCGTAAGATGTTACAAGGCAATGGCGTTTCTATCAATAAAGAAAAAGTCGCTGAGACAGATTTAGTGACAAAAGAATGTCTCCTCAACGATAAATATATCCTCGTTCAAAAAGGTAAGAAAAATTACTATCTCGTTATAGCAGAATAAAACATGAGTACATTTCTTCTTATCTTGGTCCCAGCTCTTGTCATCATGGCTGTTGTTTTCATCGGCATCGGCATTAAGATGTTCGTGAAAAAAGATGGTCAGTTCGAACGCAAATGCGCTCACTCCCTCGACCCAGACGCTAAATGCACCTGCGGCGGCAAAGGTGACGGAAGCTGTAAGAAAAATAAAGACAACAAGACTACAAGTCAACAAGACTCAATGCATAATTCATAATTCATAATGCATAATTATTAAAAAAGTGTTTCGAGATTTTTTTTCGAAGCACTTTTTTTATTGGCATTTAAATGTTAACTTTGTGTCTTTAAATTTTTAAAAATAAAATGAAGAAAATAATCTATATCATCGTCTTATGCTGCCTGTTGACAAATTGCAACACCATTGAGAAACAGCAGTTTTTTGGAAATACTCAAGGCTCATATTACTCAATAACATATTTCGATGAGCAGAATCGTGACTTCAGCAGTGCGTTCGATTCTATCTTTAAAGAGATAGAAAGCACACTGTCATTGTGGGACGAGAATTCTATCATAAGAAGAGTGAATCGTAATGACACCAGCGTCGTTCTTAATAAGATTTTTATCGATAACTTCAATTATGCGATGAAAGCTGCTGAGCTTTCCAACGGCTACTTCGACCCTACTGTAGGACCTCTCGTCCAGGCTTGGGGATTCCACTTTAAAGAAGGAATGGAGATGACACCAGAGATAGTCGATTCTTTAAAACAACTCGTCGGTTATCGTAAGATTAGAATAGAAAATAATAAAATCGTGAAGGAAAATCCGAACATGATCTTAGACTTCAACGCGGT
>JBGVQR010000008.1:0-43882 GCA_045127605.1 Candidatus Limimorpha sp.
GTAAACCAGGCAGTTCCTTCGCTTTCGAGATTGCAAAGAAAATCGGTTTTCCACAAGAAATCCTCAACGACGCAGCTGAGATTGGCGGCAAAGAACATCTCAACTTCGACCAACAACTTCAACAACTTGAGATTGAAAAGAAAGAAGTTCGCAAGAAAGAATATGAATTAAAGGTAGCCGACAACCTTCTTAATGAAGTCGTTACGAAATATAAAAACCTTCTTAGCGATTTAGAGAAGAGAAAGAACCAACTTCTCAAAGAAGCCAACAAGGAAGCGCAGTCACTCATCGACAAGGCTAATGCCAAGATAGAACGTACCATTCGCGAAATCAAAGAGGCTCAGGCTGAGAAAGAACGCACCAAGGAACTGCGTCAGGATTTGAAAGGAATGAAACAGCAACTCGAAGAAGATGCGAAAGTCATTTCTAAAAATCTTAAGATTGAAGAAAAAGAAAAGAAAAACGACCAAGACCTGCAAGTTGGTAATATGGTTCGTATCAACGAGATGGAAGTCGTGGGCGAAATCGTAGCTATCAGCGATACCGACATCACCATAGAATTTGGCAGCGTCAAACTAAAGACAACTGCAGATAAAGTTGTGAAGATAAGCAAGAAGGAAGCGAAGAAATCTATCAACAACCCTACTTATCTCCGCAAGGCTATTATGGATGACATCAACGAAAAAGCCGCTAACTTCAATCTCACTTTAGACGTTAGAGGAATGCGTGGCGAAGAGGCACTCGACGCTGTCTCAAAATACATCGACGACGCTTCTTTATTGAGCATCAAAAACATCAGCATCTTACATGGAAAAGGCAACGGAATCTTACGACAACTGATACGTCAACAACTCAGCAAGATGTCATGCGTACAACAGATGCAAGACGCTAGCTTAGAGACTGGAGGTCATGGTATTACGAGAGTGACGTTAAGATAGTCACCGAGTCACCGAGTCACCGAGTCACCAAGTCACTGAGTTACTGAGACGCTAAGATTTAATTTCGCATTATATAACAGAGATATCCCACCTTATAAATATTAAACAAAAACAAGGAAGGATTCTTTCCCAAAAGATTGCATTCCAATGGTTTTCTTAATATTCTAAAGGATAGAGAGACCAAGGCATCTAAATGCCATTTGTGCAATTTATCATAGAATTGCAGCACTCTTACGTGCGACAATAATATCTCTTTATGTTTTTTAAGATTTTCTATGCTGCGACGTGTCTTTGAAAGGAATGCCTCGTTTGTATCTGGAACGTCGTGATATATAGGGTTATCAATATGAATGAGGCTGTAACCCTTCTCTCCTATTTCCTTGCCGAAGAATGTATCTTCGTGACCGTACTGAGTAAATGCCTCATTAAAACGGACATTCATAAACACATCGCGTGAGATAAGGAAACTCAGCGTACGGAACTCAGCATAAGGATTTTTCATGCGATGCTCTACCGATGACGCCTCCACCTGACTTCCATATTTATATCTCAAAGTACAATCTGGTGACGGAGGTGTCTCACGGAACAAAAGTCCACCGCAAACGACATCGCTATTCAATGAAGCTTCAAGATATGCTTTTATAAAATCATCGTGAACAGGATATACGTCAGAGTCGAGGAACAACAGCTTTTCATATCTAGATTCATCAGCCAGCAGATTGCGGATACGCGCAATGCCTACATTATTTTCAAGCTGTATGAATCGGCAGTTCGGCAACTCATCAATGACTTTATTTGCCTTACGAGTTTCAAGATTTGGAGAAGCGTCGTCCATCACAATGACTTCCGCCTCGATACCGCACAACGATATCTGACGTTGTAACTCAATAGCCAAACGTGAACAATCGTAATTATATGTCGGTATCAATATTGAAAGCATATTTAAATATCATTTTGTGTTTTACAAAGATATAAAAAAGGCGAAAGGAAAAAGGCGAAAGGCGAAGTTTTTTTTTTAAAATTATGACAAAAAAAGAACCCCAGATAATTTTCCGAGGTCCTATATTTTGAGTTTCTAAGATTCTGAGTTTCTGAGTTTTTTTTTAAAGTCCCAAAGCCTTTTTAATGTCTTCTACTGCGTCGAGTTTTTCCCAAGCGTAGAATTCAACGTTCTTGTAAATCTTGCCGTCTTCTTTGAAAGTATCTTTATCTTCGTAGAACACTTCTACTTTTTCTGTTCTGCAGTCGCGGCCGAAGTGACCGTAAGATGCTGTTGGTTCGAAGATTGGATTCTTCAAGCCGAATCTCTTGACGATAGAATAAGGACGGAGGTCGAAGATATCTTTCAAGCGTTCTGCTATTTCAGCGTCGCTCATTTTCTTGCCGTTTTCAGCTTTAACATGAGCTGTTCCGTTTGTGTTTACGTAGAAACCTACAGGTTGTGCCACGCCGATAGCATAAGCTATTTGAACGAGAGCTTCGTCGCATGCGCCTGAAGCCACGAGGTTCTTAGCGATATGACGTGCTGCGTAAGCTGCTGAACGGTCGACCTTTGAAGAGTCTTTGCCAGAGAATGCGCCGCCGCCGTGAGCACCGCGACCACCGTATGTGTCAACGATAATCTTTCTACCTGTGAGACCTGTGTCGCCGTGAGGACCGCCGATAACGAACTTGCCTGTTGGGTTGACGAAGAGTTTCATGTCAGGCTTGAAAAGAAGTTTCACGCGTTGTGGCAAAAGCTTCTTCACTCTTGGGAGGAGAATTGTTCTCACGTCGTGTTCGATAGTCTTTATCATAGCTTCGTCATCATCGAGGAACTCGTCATGCTGAGTTGAGATAACGATTGTGTCTATGCGAAGAGGTTTCCAATTTGGACCGTATTCTACTGTCACTTGTGACTTAGCGTCTGGACGAAGATATTTCATCTTCTTGCCTTCGCGACGGATTTGTGAGAGTTCGTGTAACAAGATATGTGACAACTCGATTGTGAGTGGCATATATGAATCTGTTTCTTTGCAAGCGAAACCGAACATCATGCCTTGGTCGCCAGCGCCTTGTTCTTCTTCAACTTTACGTTCAACGCCACGGTTGATATCTTGTGATTGTTCGTGAATTGCAGAAATCACGCCACATGATTTGCTGTCGAATTGATATTCAGCCTTGTTATAACCGATGCGTTCGATAACACGACGAGCTGTCTTTTGAATATCTACATAACCTTCTGATTTGACTTCACCTGCAATAACTGCAAGACCTGTAGTTACTAATGTTTCGCAAGCTACTTTAGACTCAGGGTCTTGACGGAGCATTTCGTCTAAGACTGCGTCTGAAATTTGATCGGCCACTTTATCTGGATGGCCTTCTGATACTGATTCTGATGTGAAATAATAGCCCATAACAAATTAAATTTTTGTTTAAAATAATTAATTTGCGGTAAGTTTGAGATTGAAATAGTTAAGGAAAAAAACATTGTTTTAGCATTTTTTTCTTGTGGTTGCAATCAATCAAATCTTTCCACGTTTTTGAGAGTGCAAAGATACAATAGTTTTTTCAAACGTGCATGCTTTTTTAGTAGAAAAATATTATTTTTGCACAACAAATTTTCAAGTATGTCGATAATAGTACAAAACGTTACAAAACAATACGATAATCAGTTAGCACTCAATGATGTTTCATTGACCATTGGCAAAGGAGAAATAGTAGGTTTACTAGGTCCTAACGGAGCTGGAAAATCCACATTGATGAAAATCATAACATGTTTCATACCTCCTACCAAAGGAACAGTCAGCGTTGAAGGTTACGACATATGGGAACAGTCGATGGAAGTGCGCAAGCGCGTTGGTTATTTACCAGAACATAATCCTTTATACTTAGATATGTATGTTAAAGAATATTTAGGATTCGTGGCTGGCATACATCATATCACGGGACAAGAAGCCAGCAAGCGCATCAACGAGATGATTGAGATGACAGGACTTGGCGTTGAGATGCACAAGAAAATCGGAGCATTATCAAAAGGCTACAGACAGCGTGTCGGTCTCGCTCAAGCTATGATTCACAATCCATCAGTTTTGATTTTAGACGAGCCAACATCAGGCCTCGACCCAAACCAATTGATTGACATCCGTCGTTTAATTAAAGATTTAGGCAACGAGAAAACCGTTTTGTTATCGACACACATCATGCAGGAAGTTGAAGCGCTTTGCGACAAGGTTATTATTATTAATAAAGGTGTAGTCGTTGCCAACGACAATATCGAGAACTTAACCAAGGAGTCTGACAATGTTTTAGTCGTGGAATTCGACGGCAATGTAACAATGGAAATGTTAAGAAACATTGTAGGTCTGAAGCAAGCCAAGGCTATCAAGGAGAACCACTGGATTTTAGAATCAAAGGCTGATTTAGACATCAGACAAGACCTCATGCGCTGGGCTATTAATAACAATGTGATAATAAAGAGCATGCAGCGCGAAGAGACAAGCATTGAAGAATGCTTCCAGAGACTGACAAGAGTTTAAAATTTAAAAATTCAGAAATTCAAAACTTCAGAATCTCAGAAATACAAAAGTTAGAAACACAAAAAATTCAACTTTATAATAAGTTTTCATCATTCTGAAATTCTGAAATTTTGAGATTTTGAGATTTAAAAAAAAAAATGCTCTATCGTGTTGTTTTATAAGAAAAAAAGTTTTAATTTTGCACCCGTTTTATACAGTAGAAAACAAATGTTGAATTAACAGCATAAATTATTATTAATCAAATGGATACATTAAGTTACAAAACAATTAGCGTCAACAAGGAAAACGCCAACAAGAAATGGTATATCGTTGATGCTGAGGGCCAAGTACTTGGTAGATTAGCTTCAGAAGTAGCACAGGTCCTAAGAGGTAAGAGGAAGACATGCTTTACTCCCCACAGTGATTGTGGCGACAATGTCATAATTATCAATGCCGAGAAAGTCGTCCTCACCGGCAAAAAATTAACAGAGAAGACTTACGTTCACCACACAGGTTATCCTGGCGGTCAAAGATTCAGAACTGTAGAAGAGCAATTAAAGAGAAAGCCAATCGCAGTTCTTGAACATGCTATCAAAGGAATGCTTCCAAAGACAGTTCTTGGAAACGCATTATTCCGTAATTTGTACGTTTATGCAGGTCCTGACCACAAACATCAGGCACAGCAACCAATTGAACTTAAAATCAACACCAAATAATTATCATGGAAGTAATCAACGCTTTAGGTAGAAGAAAGACTGCTGTTGCACGTATTTATGTAAAAGCAGGTAATGGAAACATTACGATTAACAAGCGCGACTATAAGGAATATTTCCCAACAAGTATCCTTCATTACGTTGTTGAACAACCTTTAATGTTAACTGAAACACTCGGTCAATTCGACATTAAAGTCAACCTCGATGGTGGTGGTATCAACGGACAAGCTGAAGCTTTACGTTTAGCTATCAGCCGTGCATTGTGCGAAATCAATCCTGAATATCGTCCAATCCTTAAGGCAAAAGGTTTAATGCGTCGTGACCCACGTATGGTCGAACGTAAGAAACCAGGTCAGCCAAAAGCTCGTAAGAAATTCCAATTCAGCAAACGTTAGTCTATCAAAAGGCAAGCATTTGTGTTTAGCATCCAAATCGTTGAGATCTGTTAAGCTACTCAGCGATTGCATCAGTGAAAGTAAACATTTTAAAAAATTAACACATGACACAAGTAACATTCGAACAATTATTAGATGCAGGTTGTCACTTTGGACACTTAAGAAGAAAGTGGAATCCAAACATGGCTCCTTACATCTTCATGGAACGTAATGGTATCCATATTATAGACTTGTATAAAACACAAGCCAAAATTGACGAAGCAGCTAACGCAGTACGTCAATTAGCAAGATCAGGTAAAAAGATCCTCTTCGTTGCTACAAAAAAACAAGCTAAAGACATCGTTGCTGAACTCGTAAAGAAAGTTAACATGCCTTACGTAACAGAACGTTGGCCAGGTGGTATGCTCACCAACTTCTCTACAATCCGTAAAGCAGTTCGCAAAATGGTTAGCATCGACAAGATGATGGCAAGCAGCGCATTCAACAACCTTTCAAAACGCGAAAGATTACAAATCGAACGCGAACGCGAAAAATTAAACAAGAACTTAGGTAGTATCGCTGACCTCAGCCGTCTCCCAAGCGCTGTTTTCGTTGTTGACGTTATTAAAGAACATATCGCTATAGCTGAAGCTAGAAAACTTAACATCCCTACTTTCGCTATCGTCGATACAAACTCAAACCCTAACCTCATCGACTTCCCAATCCCAGCTAACGACGACGCTTCAAAATCTATCGAACTCATCATCGGTAAAATGGTTGAAGCTATCGAAGAAGGTTTGACAGAACGTAAAAATTCTCGCGATAAAGAAGACATCATCGAAGATGAAATGATCGACGACGAAAACGTAATGGAAAACAAAGGCGAAGACGAAGAAAAAGAAGAAAAACGTCAAAGAAGACCTCGTAAAGCCGTTAACAAAAAATAAATAAATCTTAAACACAATTTATTATGAACATTACAGCTGCTCAAGTTAACGAACTTAGACAAATAACAGGCGCCGGCATGATGGATTGCAAAAAAGCTCTCGTAGAATGCAACGGCGATCAAAAAGCTGCTATCGATTACCTCCGTCAAAAAGGTCAAAAAATCGCTATGAAAAGAGCTGACCGCGAAGCTACTGAAGGTTGCGTAATCTCTAAAGCAACTGAAGATCACAAATTCGCTGCTGTTATTATGTTAAACTGTGAAACAGACTTCGTTGGTGCTAACGCTGACTTCGTTGGTACAACAAAACAACTCCTCGACTTCGCAGTAGAAAACAGAATCAAAGATATCGAAGCTCTCAACGCTGCTACAATCAACGGCATGTCAATTGAAGCTATCGTTACTGACCTCACAGCTAAAACTGGTGAAAAAGTTCAAGTTGGTAAATATTTCGCTGTTGAAGGTGAATTCGTTACTAACTACAACCACCAAGGTAACCGCCTCGCTACAATCGTTGCTTTCAACAAATCATTCGAAGGCATCAACGAAGTAGCTCACGAAGTTGCTCTCCAAATCGCTGCTATGGATCCAGTCGCTATCGATGAAAACGACGTTCCACAAGAAACAAAAGATAACGAATACAAAGTCGCTATCGAAAAGACAAAACAAGAGCAAATTCAAAAGGCAGTTGAAGTAGCTTTGAAAAAAGCAGGTATCAACCCAGCTCACGTTGACAGTGATGACCACATCAACTCAAACATGGCTAAAGGTTGGATTACAGAAGAAGACGCTGCTAAAGCTCGCGAAATTAAAGAACAAGTCGCTGCAGAAAAAGCTGGCAACCTCAACACAACAATGCTCGAAAACATTGCTAAAGGCCGCCTCGCTAAATTCTTCAAAGAAAACTGCTTACTCGACCAAGTATCACTCATCGCTGACCCTAAAACAGTTCGCGAATATATCCAAGCTGGCGACAAAGAAGCTACAGTTACAGCTTTCAACCGCATTAAATTAGGATAAGATATTGGCTATTAGCTTTTGGCTTCCAGCCATTGGCTAAAGATAAAAAATCCCGATTCAGAAATGAGTCGGGATTTTTTTTAAAGTCACCGAGACACCAAGACACCGAGACAATGAGTCTATAAGTCTGAGTCAGAGTTCAGTGTCAGAGTTCAAAGTCAGAGTCAGAGTTCTAATTAAATTTCGGCGTGATTCCTAAGAACACTTCAAAATTGATTCCAGGCATAGGACGTGACAAGACAGAGAGATACTCTTCATTAAAGAGATTATTAATCGCTCCTTTGATAGAAAAATCTGCCCATTTACACGAGATTACTTTTTCCAAAGCAATATTACTCATGAAATATTCAGGAAGCTTGCCTGTCAAAGTTATATCGTTCGACGACATTGTAAATCGTTCTGAATAATAACACCATTTATAAAGAAACGACCAGCTTTTCCATGACAATCGTCCCGTTACTGTCGATGAGTATTCAGGGACATAAGGTAGTTGCTTCCCTACCGACTGGTCTGCAGGAGAACGAGGCTCGCCTTCATTGATAGATGGTGTCCACGACAATGTGCCGTTGAGACTAAGTTTCCACTCTTTAGACAATATTACTTCCAAATCGCCTTTCATTTCGATGCCGTAAGCATGAACATCTTTGATATTATCTGGCGAGAAAAATCCTTTTGTCGTTGGCAGCCATATAATCCAATCATTAATAAAAGACTCAAACCAGTTAGCTGAGCCGCTCAAAGAATAAATCCCTTCTTTTCCTACAGCAAAAGAAAGTCCTGCGTCGTAGGTCCAGCCGTTTTCCTTTTTCAAATCGGGATTGCCGCCAGGCATGAAATATAAGTCGTTGAGTGAAGGGAAACGATAGTTACGCGAGACAGAAGCCTTCGCCACCACATCGCCTTTCTTTGAGATAACACCGTCGATGAAGAAAGCAGGAATAATTGGAGTCCATTCGTTGCCGAACATCTCTTCTCTAACAACTACCGACATTCCGAGACGGTCAACAGGCCGCCATTTGATAGATGCAGAATTGGTCAGTTCGATGCGCGCTTTATGATAACCTACCGTTCCTTCGTTTCCATCTTGAAGCATGACGCTTTTGTCACGACTCTCCACAAAATGCTGATGCGCCGCGATATTAACAGTAAAAAGCCATTTCTTACCGATATAATATTCACCTTCCGCTTGTCCGTAAAACGTATTTATCTTACTCCTCGACTGCGTCATGTGCGCCATGACTCCATTGCCTAAGTCGCGTTTGTAGTCGTAATTCATCTTGGTGTGAATGTAACCAGCCTTCGCTCCCATCTTCCAGTTTTCTCTGATATGGTCCCACGATGCTACCGAACGGAAAGTGTTTTCCTTTTGTCTGTTTTCGAAGTCGGTGTCATCGCCATAGTCGACGGTAAGCATCGGCAGTTCTCTGTTGGAATTTATATACCAAGTGTTAAATCCGAATCTGTCGCCTTTCATTGTGTTATAATATGCTTCTTGCAGGAAATGAAAATCCTTGAACGCACCGCTCCTATTTCTTTCAATAGGATAATATTGGTCGATGATGTTCATATTCTCATCATAGACATTTTCCTTCTTGTCGTGGTTACGATACTCAAAATCATTAGGCGAAGAAGAATAAACCACACGAGTGGAAGTCTGCCAATGTTCGTTGCCGTATGTCAATCTTAAAAACTCGTCGAATGTTTTGAAAGAGCCGACACCTTGAATATATTGCAAACCGAAGCCGTCTTCCTTTGCTGGTTTTGTCGAGAGTTGTATAGAGCCACCGAGACCACCGCCGGTTTCGTTTACAGAAGAAGTCCCGTGTAACAGAGTGGCGTCATCGATGAAATATGATGGTATCATAGAGAAGTCGGTCATGCCCAGCATAGGATTGTTTATCTTCATTCCGTTCCACGAAACTTGGGTATGTGACGCCGAGGTTCCACGAAAAGAAACCGTCGACAATGTGGCACGACCGTAATTTTTGACAAAGATAGAAGAGTTGAATGTAAGCACATCAGCTACCGAAAGAGCTATGTTTTCTTTCAAAACAATGGAATCCATCTTGGTCTGCTGCACTCCTATTTCTTTAATAGGACGCTCAGCGTAAATTGATATTTCAGGAAGATTGAGATACCATCTGATGTCGTCATTCTCTTGTGCATTCACAAAAACAGACGATAATATAAGTATTAATATAAGGTGTATTTTCTTCATTTCTCTCATTTTATTTCCAACAAAAAGCTCCCGGAATAATTCCTACATAAAACTCGTCTATCAATTTTCCATCTTTGGAATAACGATAAATCATTCCCTGCTGAACGTAGTCGATAGCATCGGCAACATAGACATCGCCAGTGCGCGGACATACCGTCAGTCCGTAATATATAGTTTCGTTATAAGGCAAAAATGGTCGCACCGGAACACGTTCTGCTGTGACATCCATCTCCCAGATATCGTCGTTAATCCAATAGAGTTTGTCTTTCGTTCCGTTGAGTTGCACCTCTGAAGGCGCGTCACCGAATTTAAATTTAAACTGTTTCTCAATAGTGAAAGTCTCAGCATCGATACGATATAATGACGGAGCCTCATGTCCGTAAGGCGAGCCTTCATAACCGCCGTCGGTAACAGTCCATAACTTATTGTTACAATCCATGACCAAAGACGTAGGCTGTATTCCAACTGTCAATTCATCAACAACTTGGTCAGTCTCGCTGTCGATTTTTATAATCCTATTCTGATACGACCAACAGTTGACATAGACATATTTTCCATACTGCACCATCTGCTCGGTTGAGCCGCTTTCCATCGTCATATTAGGGATGTCGATATAACCCGTAATCTCGTAACGTTTTGGATTCACGATAAAGATACGGTTGTCCCAAATCTGCGTGACGTAAGCCTTTTCATCAGAGATGAAATGAATATATCTCGGAGAAGTAAGATTCGTGATGCGTCCCACTTCCTTAAAGGTATTGATGTCTATTGCAAAAATAACATGCGAGTTATTAACGACAACCCATCCGATACTGTCGCGAATTATCATCGACTGCGCCACATCGCCGAGTTTCATCGCATTGGCACGATAAAAGACCTCGTTCTCCACGACTTTCGTCTCTGGATTATAATATGACAACGTCGCATTACCATATTGGAAATTACCTTCGTTACAGATAAACAAGCCCTCGCCAGATGCCGAAGTGTCGAAGTTTTCTTCAAGACCATAGTCCCATTCCATGCAGGAGGTAAGAGACACCAAGACACTAAGACACCAAGACACTAAGATAACTAATCTTCTTGGTGACTCGGCGACTTGCTGACTCGGTGACTTAAAAAACATTGACTTTTCCATAATTTATCTTTTCAAACTACTATCATAAAAACCGCATACTTCTGTGGAGAGTTCTCCGAGCCAGCCGCTTTTGGCATTGAGAGCGCATTGCACTTTCACGAAGTCGATGTGACTCAGATTAACAGGATTGCCTTCGAAATCGATGGCATTAGAGATTTTGAAAAGGTTTGCCTTGTCTGATGAGTTGAAATCTGTCGGACTGAAGTTATCGACATATCCCCAATCGTAATGCGGCTGCACCCAATAAGTGCCATTGCCAGACTGGTCGTAGTTGCGAGCTTCGAGGCGTGTTCCTTTCAAGGTATAAGAATCCGTTTCTATCCAAAGAGGATAATAATAATCCTGGTCGTGGAATTGTGCGAGATAATCTATCTCGCCACTGTTGCCGTAATTGTCGGTCCATTGCACCGGCATTCCAATTCCAGAAGGACGATAATATGTCACGGCATAATCTCTGTAAGTCTCAAATTTTCCTGTCTCAGAGCCAGCGAGTTCATACCAAGTGTCGTCAGGATAACCATTGCCGTTTTCATCTTGCATCACCCACACAACGCCAGGTTCTGACGAGCCGTCGAAGGCATTGCCGACAATTCCCAAATCGTAAGAACGAGAATTGCTGATGCTATGGTCGAAGCCGACGACCACATAACCGCCGAAACCGCCCAATGAAATCCAGTTGTTGTTGATAAGACGACCTTCTGCGTATGTTATAGCAGCCTCTGGATTTGTATGAGAAGCATCGAAGCCTCCAGTTTTCAACTCGTTGATAAATTGTCCAGGCGCAGGAGTATATTCAAAGACCTTATTCCAATCAGCTTGAGAAGCTCCGTTTTTAGGACGATAGAATTCTTTTTCATCATAAACCGTCACAACGAAATTTCTCGTAATGCTAATTGGGTTATCGCCATTATCTTTCGTCGCTACAGCATTGATATGATACACGCCAGCTTTATCTGCAATGAATATAAACTTAGAATCTGTAGATGTCATCTCCGGATTTTCCGAAACATTCCAGGCATATACCACGTCATAAATATCATTAGACTGCAAAGGCTTGATGAGCAGCTTTCTTCCTTTAACAGTATGATATGAATACTTTTCAAAATCCCAAGTAAAAGGAAGGTCATCAGCATTTACCACTTCAATCTCAATCATATCGCTATGTGCACCGTCCTCATTTTTGGCAGTTGCCTTGACGATATAACTTCCGATTTCTTTAGCTATAAATGTGTAATTATGTTCATTACCTACGATTACGTCATTGACTGTCCATGCAAACTTAGTAGGAAGCGAGGTCTCACGCACTGAAGCATTCAGGACGACTTCTGTTTCGAGAGTGATGGTCATTTTCTTATTGCCAGCGATGCTTACCGTTGGAATCTCCAATTCCACCACATCGATACGAATCTCTTCCTCGTCAGAACCATATTCCGTAGTGACTTTCAAAGTGACGTAATACTCACCCACTTCTTCTCGAGTGAAGGACAAAGAAGGTGAAGTCTCAATAACTTCACCATCTATCGTCCATAAAAATGTCGCATTCTCAGCATGCTCGTAAGTCGGACTAATGATTATCTCACGACCGTATTTCACAGTATAAATACCGGTTTCACTGTCGAGGATAATTTTCGGAGCAAAGAACTCATCGTCGATATTACAAGCTGTTAGTGCCACACAAGATATGAGTATCAATAATTTTTCAAAAATTCTTTTCATCTTGATTATTTGAAGACTGTTTCACCTTGGAATTGAACAGCGACATCGTCGTAAGCGAAGTATGCAGGTTGTGAGAAACCATATCCGTTGTCGTTGGTACCGGCCATGTTAAACTCTACTCTCCATACTTTACCGAGTGATGTCAAATCCCATTTAGTCCATTCTGTAACGATGCCATCAGGGCCATCAACGAGATAGAATATTGATTCTGAAACTTGCTCGTCGTTAGCATTAAAGCCTTTAGCTATAACCCAAGTTTTATCGTTTGCGCCGATAGGATCGGTCAAGCCGTTACCATTGATATAACAGTTTAAAGCATAAGTAGAATTATTCACATAAATGTGGTCGATAACACGTTCTTCACCATCGCCAAACATAAATGAAGGAAGCTCTTCTGTGAAGTTGTAGCCAGAATCATCGGCATAACCGAAGTGCATGCAGAAGTTAGCAGAGCCATTATGACCACCTGCGCCTTCCTCGCCATAGACGGTAAGCTGACTATTAAAGTCGCCGTAGGTTTCATAATCGGTATTAGCGTAATTTGATACAGCATGACCACCGCCCCAGTAAGCGTATGAGTTATAGTTGTAAGGGAATGCGTGGAGAAGCTCAGTATTATTTTCATCGTACCAATAATAAGGTTCGCTGCCGCTCATATCATAAATGAGATTACTCATATATTGGTCTTCAGCGATGAGATCGCTCCAAGTGCTGATGTATGCGCCGCAGTAGCTCAATTCGTATGGAGAGAATTTAGCGTCAGCATCTTCAAATGTCAAAGTTCTGAGTTCAACCTCCGACACCCATTCACCTGCCATGACATTGACTTTCACTATTGCCATCTTGCCAGCTTCAGAAACGACAGTGATAGCGATAGTTCCTTCTTTATCGAAGTGACATAATTCCTTTGCAGGAGCTGTAATTGCGAGAGTGTTGTCTGCATAATCCGCACGCCATCCTTCAGGAGCATTGATGATATACTCAGCGACATTTTCTGTTTCAACTGTATATTCGACAGTCTTACCATATTCTATCTGTGCGATTTGCGGAGCATCGATAATGACAAACACAGGAGCAGTTTCATCGTAACGAGCAAGTTTCAGTTCGGTTCCGTCAGCGAGTGTAAGTATCACATAATCTTTGTTTGATGTATCAACAGATTCAAAAAGAGAACCGTCACCGACAATTTCTATTGTGCCATTTTCTCCGTCTTTACCTTCAGCGATGACGCCAGTAGGTTCCCAAGTGTTACCACCATCGACAGATATTTCCCATTCTTTAGTATCAGGATTGATACGCACTTGTGGCGCAATAGCATCTTGTCCGTTCAAGCCGTTTTGTCCATTTTGACCATTCGTGCCATTCTGACCGTCAACACCGTCCTTGCCGTTAGCGCGCACTCTTTCACCATCAACGATGAGCCATTCGCCGTCAAGAGTCCAGTAATAGTTGCCGTCGGTGTCTTGTCTGATAGAAATGACAGGAGCATTAGTGCCGTCTTTTCCGTTTGAAATCACTGCGCTTGTTCCATCAGAGAATTGAATTGTGTAACCATCAGATGTCTTAATCACATCGGTTACAAAGACATTATTCTGAATTGCATTGACGATATTTTGCAAAGCAGCGATGTCGGCATTTGTTTTTTTAGCGATTTCTTCGAGTGCTGTTACGCGTTCATCCAATTCTTCAAGTTGATTTTTAATTTTTCTGTTGCAATTAGTCATTGATACGCAGACCAACGCAACCATCAGAAGAGTAAATACTTTTTTCATGACTTTAGATTTTAATGTTTATAAATGTGTTTATCCGTTTCATTTCTTTTATAATTCAATAAATTATGTCGAAATCACTTAGATAATTACATTTATAAAGTCACCAAGTCACCGAGTCACTAAGTCACCGAGTCACTAAGACACTAAGTTTATGCACAGGTCAACAGCATTAATACAAAAGACACTTATAGTCTTGTAGTCCTGTTGTCTTGTAGACTTACAATAAAAAAACGTAATAAATCAAGTTGATTTCGACCAGTATCCAGCAAGTGGAAATCTAAAACATGCAAGGCAGGTCTTCTGACTTATCCCATTTATCGCGCCTTCCCGATTCTTCATCAGTGGCAAAGAGTGCGATAAACGAAATCCTTTCGGACTGGGATTTACAGCAACTGGAATTGTTCCGGATTCACACCGGATTCCCTTTTCACCTCTCGTAACGCCTGGTTCGTAGAGGCTCCTTGCGGGTGCAAAAGTAATAAAAGTTTAAAGACAAATGACAAAAGGCTAAAGTTTTTTTTAGTCACCGAGACACCGAGTCTATGAGTCTATGAGTCAGTTCAGAGTCACGTAGGAGCTATCAGAGTTCAAAAAAAAGAGACGCCACAGTAGTGACGCCTCTACAATTATGCATTATGCATTATGAATTATGAATTACTTCTTACTCCACGTTGTTCCTTCTTTACCGTCTTTAAGAACGATGTCGAGAGCAGCGAGTTTGTCTCGGATGATATCGCTGGTTGCCCAGTCTTTCTTAGCACGTGCTTCTTTTCTGATGTCGATGATTGTCTCCATCAAGCCGTCGACTAAACCATCGTCGCCACCTGCTTCTGTATCTAACAATCCTAAGATGTCGAATACAAATGACTGGAACAATTGTTTTAATAATTCTAATTCTTGTGCGTTGATTTTAGCGTTGCCGTCTTTCACTGTGTTGACCATTCTAACAGCCTCAAACAAGTTAGCTATCACGATTGGACTGTTGAAGTCGTCGTTCATTGCATCGTAGCAAGCATCCATGATTTTTTGTACGCCGAGTTCTGCAGCGCCTTCTGTAGCTGTGAGTGTATTAGCGATTTTAACAGCTTCCATCAAGCGTTTGTAACCTTTTTCTGCAGCTTGCAATGCCTCGTTAGAGAAGTCAACAGTGCTACGATATTGAGCTTGTAATACGAAATAACGTATTGTCATTGGTGGATAAGGACGTTCCAAGAGTGCGTGGTTGCCTGCGAAGAAGTCTTCGAGTGACATCGCATTGCCGAGTGACTTACCCATTTTCTGACCGTTAAGAGTAATCATATTGTTATGCATCCAATATTTGACTGGCTGTTTGCCTCCGTTGAATGCCATCGACTGTGCTATTTCTGATTCGTGATGTGGGAAGAGCAAGTCCATGCCGCCGCCGTGGATGTCGAATTGTTCGCCGAGGTATTTGCAGCTCATTGCAGAACATTCAGCGTGCCAGCCAGGGAAGCCTTCGCCCCATGGTGAGTTCCAGCGCATGATGTGTTTTGGCTCGGCTTTCTTCCATAATGCGAAGTCAGCGCCGTTTCTCTTCTCAAGCTGACCAGCGAGTTCGCGAGTGTTATTGAGAAGTTCTTCCACATTACGTCCTGAGAGGATACCGTAACGGAAGTCCTTATTATATTTTTCAATGTCGAAATAAACAGAACCATTTGATTCGTAAGCATAGCCAGCGTCGAGGATTTTCTGAATCATCTCGATTTGTTCGATGATATGACCTGAAGCGTGTGGCTCGATAGATGGACGTAAAACATTGAGTTTGTCCATACTTGCATGATATCTGTCTTTATAATATTGAGCCACTTCCATTGGTTCGAGGTTCTCAAGACGAGCTTTCTTTGCAATTTTATCTTCGCCTTCGTCAGCGTCGTGTTCGAGGTGACCTACGTCGGTGATGTTACGAACATAACGTACTTTATAACCGAGGTGTTTAAGATAACGGAACACGAGGTCGAAAGTGATAGCTGGACGAGCGTGACCGAGGTGAGCGTCGCCGTAAACGGTAGGACCGCATACATACATTCCTACATGAGGAGCGTTGAGAGGCTTGAACAATTCCTTTGAACGTGTCAAGCTGTTGTATATAAAAAGATTGTTTTCCATAATCGTTTAAAATTTTGAATAGTTGCAAAGGTACGATTTATTTTATTTATGTATGTATAAAAACAATGTTATTTTTTTCTCCAAAAAAATATTCTTTTTTTCAATTTAATTGTTTACATTTGCGAAACGTTAATTTAAAAAAACACGCATTTAAACAAATAATAACATGTATAATAAATTTCAAGACTATTTAAAAAAGGAATTAGCTCAGATTGAAGCTGATGGTTTATATAAAAATGAACGTATTATCGAAAGCGCACAAGGTGCAGAAATCGTTGTAAAAGGCAAGAAATGTCTTAACTTCTGCGCAAACAACTATCTCGGTTTAGCCGACAATCCACAACTCATTGAAGCTGCCAAGAAAGGCATGGACGCTCGTGGCTTCGGTATGGCTTCAGTACGTTTCATCTGCGGATGCCAAGACTTGCACAAACAATTAGAAGCAAAAATCGCAGAGTTCTTCGGCACTGAAGACACAATCTTATATGCTGCATGTTTCGATGCAAACGGCGGTGTCTTCGAACCATTATTAGGACCAGAAGACGCAATCATCTCTGATGCTTTGAACCACGCTTCTATCATCGACGGCGTCCGTCTCTGCAAAGCTCAACGTTTCCGTTATGCTAACGCAGACATGGCCGACCTCGAAGCTCAGCTTCAAGCAGCTAAAGACTGCCGTTTCAAACTCATCGTCACAGACGGCGTGTTCTCAATGGACGGCAACGTATGTCCTTTAGACAAAATCTACGAACTCGCACAAAAATATGACGCTATGGTCATGGTTGACGAAAGTCACTCAGCAGGTGTTGTCGGCGTGACAGGTCGTGGCGTCACAGAACGTTTCAACCTCAAAGGTCAAATCGAAATCATCACCGGCACACTCGGCAAGGCATTCGGCGGCGCTATGGGTGGCTTCACAACAGGTAAGAAAGAAATCATCGACATGTTACGTCAACGCTCACGTCCTTACCTCTTCTCTAACTCAATGGCACCTGGCTTGGTAGCAGCAGGTATCCGCATGTTCGAGTTGATGAGCGAGACCAACGAGCTTCAAGACAAATTACATGCTAACACAGAATATTTCATCAGAGAGATGGTTGCTAAAGGCTTCGACTGCAAGCCATCAGAATCAGCTATCTGCGCTGTGATGTTATACGACGCTCCTCTCTCACAGAAGTTCGCTGCTCGCATGCAAGACGAAGGTATCTTCGTGACAGGCTTCTACTACCCTGTCGTTCCTAAAGGACAAGCTCGTATCAGAGTACAAATCTCTGCAGCACACGAAAAAGAACATCTTGACAAATGTATCAACGCTTTCGTTAAAATCGGTCAAGAATTAGGAGTTATAAAATAATATTAACTTGGGCAGGATACGTATGTGTTCTGCCCTTAATATTTTTACTATGAAAAAGATTTTAATCATCGGTTCCGGCGGACAAATCGGAACAGAGTTGGTCAAGAAACTCCGTAGCATCTACGGCAATGACAACGTAGTTGCCAGCGACTTACGCCAACTCACAGGCGAGATAGTCGAAAACGGTCCTTTCGAAAGAATAGACTCTACCAATATGATGCAAATCATTGAGGTCGTCAAGAAATATAATATCGACACCATCTACAACCTCGCAGCCATTCTCTCTGCCACAGCAGAACTCAACCCAATGTTGGGCTGGAACGTGGGCATCGGCAGCTTGGTCAACTGTCTTGAAGTAGCTCGCGTCTTCGGATGCGCTGTCTTCACTCCTTCTTCTATAGGAGCCTTCGGTCCTAACACACCGAAAGACATGACACCTCAAGATACAATACAACGTCCTAACACAATCTACGGCGTGACAAAAGTTACAGGCGAGTTGTTGAGCGACTACTACTTCACACGTTTCGGCGTAGACACTCGTTCCGTCAGATTCCCTGGACTCATCTCCAACCTCACATTACCAGGAGGCGGCACAACAGACTACGCAGTAGAGATTTACTATTCTGCTGTGAAAGGCGAGAAATTCATCTGCCCTCTCGAAAAAGGCACCTTCATGGATATGATGTACATGCCTGACGCATTAGACGCTATGGTCAACATCATGGAAGCTGACCCAAGCAAACTCATCCACCGTAACTCATTCAACGTTACAGCGATGAGCTTCGACCCAGAGATACTCTATAACACAATCAAGAAATATATTCCAACATTCGAAATGGAATACAAGCCAGAGCCTATCAAACAAGCTATCGCTAACTCATGGCCTAACAGCCTTGACGACAGCTGTGCTCGCAACGAATGGGGCTGGAATCCAAAATACGACCTCGACAAGATGAGCGTCGATATGATTGAGACATTAAGAAAAAAAATGGGACTTTAATAAGTCCCATTTTTTTATTTACGTTCTTTAATCCATGTCTGCGATCTTCCAACCCAACCTCTTCTGTCAAGAGAACCTCTCAAGGTTATTGTGTTGTCGGCTTCGTTATAGGAAATCTTAGCGTAATAAGTCTTTCCTGACTCTGGCTCGTAGATAGTGCCGCCTTTTAAAATTCCGTCTTCTGCGTGCATGTCTTTGACGATGACCAAGCCTTTTCTGTCGCTGTTAGGATTTTCCTGACCATTTTTAAACACCTTGATGATTTTTCCGTAATAAAGGCCGTTATCACCTTTATAGATATCAACGAGAGCTTTCACAGCACCTGTCTCATCATCTACAGTGTACCATTCGCCAACGATTTTGTCAATCTGAGCTGATGCGAACAATGAGCTAAATACTAACGCTAGTAATAAAAGACATTTTTTCATAGTTTGAATTTTTATTAGTTAAACAATCTATTTTCAATTTCACCTCACCCATGTCTGCGACCTTCCAATCCAGCCTCTTTTGTCGAGAGAGCCACGCAGAGTGATGGTGTTATCTTCTTTGTTATAATAAATCTTACCGTAGTAATTTTTCTTACCTTCTGGTTCGTATATGATACCGTTTTTCAACATGCCGTCAGCAGCTTCCATATCTTTGATGACGACCATATTCTCGAAGCCAGTGTCTTTCAACTCCTGACCTTTCCAGAACACTTTTATTATCTTTCCGTAATACAGTCCGTTGTCACCTTGATAAAACTCAACGATACCCTTCGTCTCCCCTGTCACATCATCAACGGTACGCCACTCGCCCAAAATCATCTCCACCTGCGCCGATGCAAACATCGAAGAGAGAAATAATATTATTAATAAAATATGCTTTTTCATAATTCATAATTATTCGTAACTATAAAACTTAGAATCTCAGAAACTCAAAAACTCAGAATCTCAGAAACTCAAAAACTCAGAATCTCAGAATCTCAGAATCTCAAAAACTTAGTGTCTCGGCGACTTGGCGACTTGGCGACTAAAAAAATCCCTCAACTCCTAATTCCTAATCGGGAAGACGCATCAACAATATATTGTTCATTTTATCGGTATTGTCGACACGTCTCTACACCCCCTCATACCCTTAATTCCTCAACTCCTAACTCCTAATCAATTCTTCGATTACTACAGGATAGTGCTGATATTCCAGTTTGTGAATTTTCGCTGCGAGGCTGTCTGCTGTCTCGCCTTCTTCTAGAGCGACCTGCGCCTGGAAGATAGTAGCTCCGCTATCGTAACATTCATTGACGTAATGTATTGTAATTCCAGAGAACTCTTCTTTAGCAGCAACCACAGCTTCATGAACATGCTCGCCATAGAATCCTTTTCCGCCATATTTGGGCAACAAAGCTGGGTGAATGTTGACAATCTTGTTTGGAAACGCATCGATGAGATGTTTTGGGAGAAGCCATAAGAAACCTGCTAATACCACCAAATCTATCTTCTGGTCTACGAGTTCTTTAGTAAATTCCTCGCTCTTAAACTCTGCTCTGTTGATAATCTTGCATGGAATACCAAGGTTCTTTGCCCTCTCAATCGCGTATGCGTTAGGGTTGTTACAGATTACATTTACTATCTCCACCTCTGGATTCTCAGCAAAATACTCTGCTATTCTTTGTAAGTTGGTGCCTCCTCCTGAGACAAATATCGATAATCTTTTCATATTTATTAATTTTGATTTACATTATAAATTCTCACGACTTCATCTGGCTCAATGTCAAACCAAATAATCCACTCATTACCAGAATGTGTCTGTCTTTTGTTAAAGGATTTTCCGCCTTCCAGCGACATCTCTCTAACAGAAATCAAAGATAAGCCTTTTATCGTTTCCTTGTTATTATTTTTTAACATTACGTTTCCATCTTCATTTACTCTATATTCAAGATGACGAAGCTGGTTTTGATATGTCATGTATTTCGCTATTGTCGTTGGCAACATTATATGTTTATCACGCATATCGGCGATTCTTTTCAAAGCCTTATTAAATCCTTCTTTAGCGACATACTTACCATCTTTTATCTCCCAGAAGCCGCGATTCCATTCCACCCATGGCGCGTAGAAATGCGTTATAAAGACATATCTGAAATCAACGATTTTATCTAGTCTGTCCTGAGCCACATAATAATCCCAGCCCCAGTTTTCTCCCGGGTCTAAAGTATATTGTGTAGACCATTGCAAGATATCTGGATATGAAGGATGTAATATGGTCTTGGGGAATGGCAAGGCATCGCCGAAACCTGGATACGGACGCATCAGATTGTTTTCAAACATATACTCGACGAAAGGACGCGGGTTCATGTCTTCGTATGAGGCATTGAAAGGAAACTTCACGCCATGTTCTTTCCATAAATCGTAAACATAATGAGGGGATGTCGAATCAAGACCGTCGCACACCATATCTTCTCTATTATTTGAAGCGTCGTTGTTATATCCATGGTCAATCCATGCTGGCGACGCGAAATGTTCTTTCATAAAAGACAAAGCCTCAGCGAGATACTCGTTTGTAGACGTATATTGTTCAGGAGTATGAAGACAGATATCAAATTCCTTGTCTCTTAGCTGTTTCAAAAAATCGAAGAATGAAGAATCCGTCTTGATGGTAGAATGTAATCCTGGGAAATCAGGATTTTTCTCAATATTGACAACAGAATCAGGATTGTGATAAAACACGCTTTTCGTTACTGGTATGTCGTAATAAGCAAAGCCGCCTGTAGCATTTTCTATATCGACAATATCTTCACTTCCGAAATATGTTGCACGATGTGTCTTGATGTCTGCCCAGTCGGCATGTTCAGTCCAGATAAAAGCCGACTCATAGCCATCAAAGACAGGCATGATACGAGGCAGCTCTGATTTTTCCGTCAGAGAAACAACGAATGATGACTCATGTGATGAACCTTTCTTCATGAAAGTTGGAGAGTTATCAATATAGCAATTCATCGTATCAAGAAGCTCATAACGCATCAGTATGTGGTCGAGATAATAATCAGTGTTGATATATGCCGTTGCGTTTTCAACATCCAGCTGTATCGACGAGATATCATCTGGATGATATAAATTCAATTGCTTATCTCCGTAAGAAAGAGAAAAGCCTTCCCTATCCAGATAATAAACATCCTGATAATCGCAGCTGTCCACAAAAGGATTTCTTCTGTAAACAGTAAACTCATCATTCAAAAACGGAATTATCAATGACGACTTCAAAACTCTAACGTCTTTGTCGTATGTCGTTTCTAAATGAAAATTAACATTTGGATTGTTTTCTTCAGAAGATAACGTTAGTTGAACTTTGAGCTTTGAGCTCTGAGCTTTGAACTTTGAGCTTTGAGCTTTGAGCTTTGAGCTTCTGAAATTTTAAGATTTTGAAATTCTGAGGTTTGAAAACAAATAGTGTCGTTGTCTACAATCAAAGAATGGAATAGTGACAATGGCTTTGTCAATGGCTTGTCATTTTCATCGGCTAGAACAATTTGGTTTCTTCTTTCAGAATAAAGTATGTTAACAGATTTTGTGTTAAAAATATTTTTCAAGTCTTTAGGAAGGTCATATTTTTCCACCTCATCTATATAAGTAGGAAGGCTGAAACATTTTATGTTCAGACTAAAGTCATCGATGATGAAAGACTCGCCCTTGTCATTCAAGACGTAACAGTTGAAGTCAGAATCCCTGATGATATCGTTGGGAAGACTTATAGAGAAAGCATTCTCATACCATTGATTTTCTTCTACAAAACCATTCGACATTGGGAACGACTTCCAGAACGATGTCTTATCTTTATTTTTAATTGATATGACGAAAACAGAATTCAGTTTTGTTTCAGCTTTAACCTTCATATCTATAGAAAGCAAAATATTGTCATTTCCTATGCTATCATTCACATTGAGGTTAAAGCCGTAGGCGTACATCATATCTGCAGAACATTCGCATACGAAATCACCAGAGAATGCAGAATCATTATCTACACGACGTATGTTTTTCCATATTGGGTTCGTATCTTCTGTCTCAAAGTCATTAAAGTATGTTATTGAATCATCAGCGGTTGAATCATTATTTATGCAACTAAACAACGAAATTATCAAAGATAAAATCAGCGATAAAAAAGATATTTTCCTGAATATATCAAACATAGGTTTTTATTTTCTTTCCTCCGTTTACAGTTTGTAAAACATTGTAAACCATTGCTTCGATGGTATAGTCTTTGGGATAAGACATTATCGGGGCAAGATTTTCAATTCGTTTGGAAAGATACTTAAAAAAATGATTGCAAGAAAAGATTTTTCCCGACAAAATTATCGCGTCTATCTCGCCGTCGAGGGTCACATAATGAGAGGCTATCTCCTTGGCTATCTGATATGCCATGACCTCTAAAACAGTCTTTGTCCTATTATCATTTTTTGATAACGATATTATCTCATCAATGGAGTTTGTTCCTACATAATGATGAAATGTAGCGTTTCTGTTAATAAGTTTTAACATCTCATCTTTGGTATAATGTTTTTTAAACATCATATCCACCACATTAGAAACCGGCATCGTTCCAGTCTCGAAGAAACCCATCGGACCGAATCCCATATAAGCCTGGTTTACATCGACGACACTTCCCTTTTTATGTGCAGCCACCGAGACGTTTCTATCACTCACATGACAGAACACTATATTCATGTCGTCATAATTTTTATTAACATACTTGGCATATTTCTTTGCGAGATATTTATGTACGAGAGCATGAAACAAAGACTTCTTACGCGTTATCGGATGCGAGAAAAAACTAGCCAGTTCGGAACGCTCATCGACGGATGCAGGGTCTACTACCAGCGACTTAACTCGTAAGATATTTGCTATAGTGAAAGCCAGCAGACCTGCCATGTTTATCACGTCGTCACCGCCAGCTCCATCAATAAGGTCGCCTATCATATTTTTGTCTATGTCATAAATTCCCGACTCACAGGGTCTCAGCAGACCACCTTCTGCCACGACATATTCTATCGTCTTGTAATCGACAGCGTCTTCACGTAACTGGTTCATAATGGCGTCACGACGAAACGGCAGCTGGTCCATGATGTTATCCATAAGGATAAAGTCGTGTTTTGAATGGTCTATATCTTTCTGATATATTATGTTTTCATCTTTGCTGACAGCTATTCTTGTATAGAAAGTCTCAGTGCTAATGGCTAGTATTATTGTTGACATGATTGTTAATTTTTAACAATCCAACAATAAAAAAGCGATAAAGTTTTAAACCTTATCGCTTTATTTAATTATCGACTTTGCTTTATCAATCCACGTTGTCATGGAGGTAGGAATTGCTTTCGCGTATTCCTTTTTCCTTATTTGAAGAATATGATGAAAGCTGTTGTTCTTCTTTATTACCGAAAACGTTAAGACCCATTCGTCTGTATGCTGGTTCGTTTTCCATCTCTTCGATATGCTTCATCGACCTGAAGTTCATATTAAGAGAAGCCAGACGTTGACGACGGAGCATTTCCTCTTGACTGATTGCAGATTTTTGTTGTTCGGGCTTCACCTTATGTCTTACGAGTGTCTGAGTATCTGCGCTGTCTCTAACATAAGAAGTTATTCCGTAGTCCTCGTCATCATCATTATTGCTGAAAGGATTGTTATATACGCGTGTCGTTGGTGTTGATGCTGGTGTCTGAGGAACATTTCTTTCTGATGAAGTGTTTCTTGCAGGATTAAATCCGCCGCCATTACCTCCGATATTGTCATCGTCATCACCGCCGAGAGTGTGTATCTTTCTATCTTTTTCTTTAGGTTCGGAAGCTATTGGTTCTTCCACCTTTCTTTTGTCTATCACCACTATCTCAGGTTCTGCTTCTGGAGTGACACATGGTTCTGCCACATGCTGAGGTTCCTCTGCAAAAGTGTTACCTGTAAGCTCAGAATACATTTTATGCACCTTCACGTCGCTGTCGTTATCAGACAAAGTATGACGTTTATCATCTTTTTCATTGAAGCCTGTAGCGATAAGAGTGACGTTGATACCATCGCCAAGAGATACGTCTTCACCATTACCCCAGATAACTTCAGAGCAGTTGCCAGTTGCATCTTGTACGTATTCTGTTATCTCCATGACCTCATCAAGAGACACCTCGTCGTTACCTGATGTGATATATATGAGGATGTTTTTTGCACCTTTGATGTCAGAGTCGTCGAGAAGAGGAGAATGTACAGCTTCTTCCACAGCGCGTATCGCTCTGTCTTCGCCTTCTGCGTAGCCTGAACCCATTATAGCCTTGCCGCTATCACGCATAACGGTGTTGACATCCTGGAAGTCGACGTTGACGTAACCAGTCACCGTGATGATTTCTGCTATACCTTTAGCGGCGGTCTTAAGCACGTCGTCTGCCTTCTTGAAAGCCTGAGTCAGTTTCATGTCGCCATACTCATCGCGGAGCTTGTCGTTACTTATCACGAGGAGAGTATCTACATGTTTACGTAGTTCTGCAATACCTTCGAGAGCCTGCTGTTGACGGCGTTTACCTTCGCAGCTGAAAGGCATGGTCACGATTCCGACTGTGAGGATATCGAGTTCTCTTGCCACTGCTGCCACCACAGGAGCTGCACCTGTACCAGTGCCGCCACCCATACCAGCTGTGATGAACAACATCTTGGTATCTTCGCTCAACAGCTCACGCAACTCATCAGATGTCTCTATCGCAGCATCACGACCCACCTCTGGTTTGTTACCTGCTCCGAGGGCGCGTTTTCCAAGATGCACCTTCTTTGCGACAGGGCTTTTCTCCAGAGCCTGATAGTCTGTATTACAAAGTATAAAGTCGACACCTTGGATACCTTCGGTAAACATGTGTGTAACAGCATTGCTACCACCGCCACCGACGCCAATGACTTTGATGATGTTAGGTCTTTCTTCCCTGGTATCGAATTTAATTAAGTCTGTCATAGTTTAATATTATTATTCTGTAATATCTTTGTCTAAGTTTTCTGATTTAAAGATGTTTGATATAGAAGTAATGATGTCACTGAATGAGAATCCTCTAGTTTTTGTTGTATTGCCGCCTTTTTCTTTACCTTCATCCGTAACTTCATCCGCACTTTCATCATCATTTACGTTACCGCTTTTGACAGGACCGTTGCCGCCTGTTTCATACTTGCCTTTCTTGAGGTCGTTTTCATATTTCGCGATACCTTCTATCACGAGACCGATACCAGTTGAATACAACGGACTTGCCAAGTCATCTGCTGTCTCGTTAGCGAGATATTCATTAGGATAACCTAATCTTACTTCGAGACCTGTCTTGAACTCGGCGAGCTGACGAATATGTTTCATCATCGCGCCGCCGCCTGTGAGTACGATACCTGCGATAAGCTTATGTTCTGAGTTAACCTTTTGTATTTCGAAGTTCACGAGGTCGAAGATTTCTTCGAGGCGAGCTTGAATGATGCCAGCCAAGTTTTTGAAAGAAATCTCTTTAGGCTCACGGCCACGTATTCCTGGGATGGAAACGACTTCGTCCTCGCTGTTCTCGCTTGCCACAGCAGAGCCGAATTTGACCTTGATTTCCTCAGCATGCTTCTTAATGATAGAGCAACCCTGACGGATGTCTTCTGTGATGATGTTGCCGCCGAAAGGAATAACAGCAGTGTGATATATTATCTCATCATAGAACACTGCGATGTCTGTCGTGCCACCACCTATATCAACGATAGCGACACCAGCTTCTTTCTCGTCAGAGCCTAGCACTGCAGAAGCAGAAGCTATAGGTTCGAGAATCATGTTTTCCATCTCGAGACCTGCATGTTCTATACATTTTACGATATTCTTGACAGCTGAAGTCTGACCGACGATGACATGGAAGTTAGCCTCAATCTTGTTACCTAACATACCTTTAGGATGACGGATTCCAGGCTCGTCGTCGATGATATATTCCTGTGGTATAACATTGATAATCTCTTCGCCTGGAGAGATGCCAATCTTATACATATCTTGTTTTAGCTTATCGAGTTCCTGGTCTGAAATCTCAACGTCAGCGTTTTCTCTAATCAAAACTCCACGATGCTGAAGGCTCTTGATATGATGACCGGCAATACCTACATTAACGCTCTTGATATCGACTTTTGACTGCTCTGATGCCTGCGCAACAGCACGTTTGATAGCATCAACAGTCTCTTCGATATTAAATACCATTCCTCTCTTTACGCCGGTTGATTCTGTCTTTCCGTAACCACGTATTTCAATTTTACCGTTAGGCATTTTCTCGCCAACGATACAAGCTATTTTCGTTGTGCCTATGTCAAGACCAACTATATATACAGGTTCACTCATACTCACTTATTTTTTATTTTGGTACAAACTACTTGGTTTTTATAATTCAAATTTATTTCTTTATAATTATCGAGTTCTGGATTTCCTAGCATTTTATCGAAGAAATGCTTCATCTTTGACAACTTTTCCCCAATATCATTAACATCGCCAAAGATAACAATAATATTCGTGTTATTTAAGGAAAAAATGTAATTTTTCTTTTTGTTATAATGTATCTGTCTGACGCAGTTTTTAGCGTAACTATCGTTCAAAACTTCCTTTACCAGATTGAATGTCCGAGGCAAATCCGTCTTGACATATGTCTCGTCATAAACATTGCCAAGCTTGTCTACTGGGAATCCAATGCCACTAACAACCATAAGTCGTGGCACATATTGGTTTTCACTTGGATAGATATTTCCGTCATTATCGATATACACTGACTTGCCATTCTTAGCGTAGACACGCATTATAGGATTACATTCTTCAATCTCTACATCGAGATATTCCTTAAGGTTCATATCAGCTTCTGCCCTTATAATCCAAGGATTTTCGTTCAAGGCATTGACAACAGAGTCGACATCAATCATATTGACCTGATTGTTGTTGGCAGTGTCACATATATCGAGAATCATCTTGTATGTCTTGTCATAATCGACGAAGCCTTTTTCTGTGTTTCTCACTATATTCAGATTGACATCTTTCATCTTGTCATGAAAATGGTCATAGGCGCAATACACTGCCAGAGCTATCAGAGCCGACAGCGTAAACACTAGCAATATTATGTTAAGGACTTTTCTCATGACTCAAGCAATGTTTCAATTTGTGGAACGAATCTGTCTATGTCACCAGCACCCATTGTCACAATCAATTCCGGTTTCATCTTCTTTATCGTCTCAATGAGGTTTTCTTTCTGACATATCTGTTTTTCTTTGCAGGAAATCTTTTCGAGCAGCACTGACGATGTCACTCCTGGCATCGGCTTCTCGCGAGCCGGGTAAATCTCCATCAGCAGCAAGCTATCGGCGAGCGACAACGCCTCTGCGAATCCATCCATAAAGTCTTTGGTTCTAGAGAAGAGATGCGGCTGGAACACCAGAGTCAGCTTCTTGTCAGGGAATATCGACCTTACAGCCTTCAACGATGCTTTGATTTCTTCTGGATGATGTGCATAGTCATCGATATAACACACCTTCTCATTATTTACTCTTATATCGAAACGACGAGCGACGCCTTGGAACGTAGCCAATCCTTCTCTTATAGTTTTCAGATTGAGACGTAGCTGCATACATGCTATGATAGCCGAAAGTGCATTCATGACGTTATGCTCTCCAAAGAGCTGCATCTTGTAGTCTCCTAAATCGAGACCTTCTGTTGTCATAACAGAGAAACGTGTCATGCCATCGACTACTCTCACGTTACGCGCCATCACGTCAGCATTCTTAAAGCCGTAAGTAAGCTTCCTTCTGTCTGTCACTATAGGCAAGCTGCTATTATATATCACCACACCTTCCTCTTTAGTCTGTCCGACGAATTGGTTGAAAGCATCGAACACCTGCTGTTCGTCACCATAGATATCAAGATGGTCGGCATCTATGGAAGTGACAATGCTGATATATGGTGTTATCTGCAAGAACGACCTGTCGAATTCATCGGCTTCCATCACTACGACTTCATCGTTTTCGTCACCGATGATGACGTTGCTGTTTATGTTTTTCGCAATACCGCCTATGAAGGCTGACATTGGTTTTTGGGCATAATGTAAGATATGCGACACCAAAGATGTCACAGTTGTCTTGCCGTGACTGCCTGCCACAGCCACCGTATCACACTGACGGGATATCTCACCCAACACCTGGGCGCGTTTTATTATCCTCACGCCTTTCTCACGAAGATACGCCAACTCCTTAGAGTCTGCAGGTATAGCCGGTGTTAGTATCACCAAATCAACATCAGAAGGTATCATGGCTGGCTCATCTTCATAATGAACAAGAATGCCTTCTTCTTCCAACTTCCTGGTCAGTGGAGAAGGAGTCTTGTCATATCCAGAGACACTACATCCTTTGTTATAGAAATAACGAGCCAAGGCACTCATCCCGATGCCACCTATTCCCAAGAAATATATGTTTTTTTCAGCAATCTTATTCATGACAATAATTATTTATTCAATATCTTCTCTATCTGATTTACAATATCCTCTGCCGCATTAGGTCTCGCGAATCTAGCGATATTGCCTTTCATCTCATTCTGTCTGTCTTCATTTTTCAACAGCTCGAACACTGCAGGAAGCAGTTCTTTCTCTGTCTCTGCATTCTTCACTATCATGGCTGCATTGGCATTAACAAGACTCATCGCGTTTTTTGTCTGATGATCTTCTGCTGCTGTTGGTAGCGGCACGAACACCACGGCTTTGTTAAGCAACGACAGTTCCGAAATCGACATGGCACCTGCACGTGAGATAACGACATCGGCAGCTGCATATGCCAAGTCCATCCTATCGATGAAGATCGTACATTTTATCCTGTCCTGGAGTCCGTTTTCCTCCACTTCTTTAAGAGCCTTCTCGTAATAAGGCTTGCCTGTCTGCCATATCATCTGATAGTCATTCTCCTTAAACGAAGCGAGTTGCGCCGAGATGCCTCTGTTTATTCCGAGTGCGCCCTGACTTCCTCCGACCAAGAGTATAGTCTTTTTCTCTGGGTCGAGGTCGAAAAACTTCACTCCTTCTTCTCTTCTGTCTTCCATAGGAACGATGTTATTTCTCAAAGGGTTGCCTGTCAGGACAATCTTATCTTTAGGGAACCATTGTTCCATATTTTCGTAAGCCACACATATCTTGGCGGCTTTCTTTGCCACGATTTTATTTGTTATCCCTGGATAGGAATTCTGTTCTTGTATCACGATAGGTATCCCCATAGAAACTGCAGTCTTCATCGTCGGGCCGCTGGCGAATCCTCCCACTCCTATCACCACGTCCGGCTTGAATCTCTTCAAAATCTTTCTAGCCTTCAGCATGCTGCTGATAAGTTTGAATGGGAAGCTGAGGTTATCCAATGAAAGCTCTCTCTTAAATCCGCTAATCCACAATCCTTCGATATGATATCCAGCCTTAGGCACTCTATCCATCTCCATACGGTTTTCCGCACCTATGAAAAGTATGTCAGCCTGAGGATAACGTTTCTTCAGGCAGTCGGCGATTGCTATAGCAGGAAAGATATGACCTCCTGTACCACCGCCACTAATTATTATTTTCGGTTGTTGCGAGTTCATTTTTTCTTTCATTTATCTTATCTATTTCTTTTGATATACTTAATATTATTCCAATAGCTCCTCCTGTGAACAGTAACGATGTTCCACCCATGCTTATGAACGGCAGAGGCTGTCCCGTGACCGGAAATATCCCGACAGCGACACCTATGTTCACCATCGCCTGCATGACCAGCATGAATGCCAACCCAAACGCCGTGAAGCCGCCGAACGACTGCGGTATCGTTACCATAATCCTAATCGCTCGATATAACAAGATAAGGTATAACAACACCACGAAAGCACCTCCCAACAGACCATATTCCTCAACGATAATGGCAAAGATGAAATCGGAATATGGATGAGGAAGATAGTTACGCTGTGTGCTTCTTCCTGGAGCCTTTCCTATGATGCCGCCACCTGCGATGGCTATCTTCGACTGTATCGACTGGAAGTCTTCTGCATTAGCGTCATTAGCTATCTCTTCCGCGCTCTTTTCTTCACCGATAAACTTCTCCACAAAACTTTCTATACGTTGCACCCATACACCAGTCCTACCTTTATCTTCCGCAATATTCAACACTATCACTATATAAATACTCATGACAACCAAAGCCGTTGCAAGGAAGATAAGGAGATATTTCATATTGATTCTTCCTACAAACAACAGCACCAAACAACTGGCGAACAAGATACCTGCTGTAGAAAAGTTCTCTGGAAATATCAGACCTACTATAGCCAGAACCGGCAACATCAAAGGGACAAACGCACTCTGGAAACTCTTTATGTCATTCTGTCTTATCGTCAATTCCCTCGCGAGATAACCTATCAAGGCTATCTTGGCAAAGTCGCTACTCTGGAACGAGATTCCGAATATATATATCACACGCTGAGCATCGTTAAGGTCAGCACCAAAACCTAAGGTATATGCCAACAATGGTATAGACACCCAGAACGCTATCTGGAACAATCTAGAATAATAAGTATATTTCACGAGATGAGCACCATACACTGCACACAATCCCAAAGCCAATGTCACTGCATGACGCAACAATACGTATGTGTTGTTACCATCAAATTTAGCATTGGCATAAGTACCTGTCGCACTGTATACCGCCATCAAAGACACCAATGCCAACATGGCAACAATCATCCAGATGACTTTGTCTCCTTGAAACAACTTATTATACTTTCTCATTATTTTTTATTTTAAAGAATGAACGAATTGTTTGAAATCATCGCCTCTATCCATGTATGAGCTATAGTCTGCATTGTTATGTGTAGCAGGTGAAAGCATCACGCTGTCGCCAGAACCTGCCATCAAAGATGCCATTCTCACAGCCTTCTCCAATGAAGTGCAGTCCATGACATTATCTTTCAAGATAGAGTCGTAAACCTTATGGAATCTCTCAGTGTCGTTGCCAATACATATTATAGCCTTGACATATTTCTTCACCTGAGGTATAAGATCTTCGCAGTCGTTGTTGTTAGCGTATGTAATCCATATCATCGGCTGATGTACGTTATCGAACGAAAACCATGTAGCGTCTGTTGTACATGCTGCAGAATCATCATAATAAGTAACGCCGTCGATTACGTCAACATATTCATATCTGTACTTCACGTTGTCAAGATCGCCGAAAGCTTGTCTGATGCTTTCTTTTCTTATCTGACTTATTTTTGAAGTGATAGTAGCTGCTGTTGTCATAGTAGCAGTTCTTCTACCTTGTTTTGCCAATTGTTCTAAAGTCATAATATCTAAAGTATATCTTGTTATCTATTTATTTTTGTTATCTAATCTTCAATGTCAATATCGCCACTGCTGCCAAGATTATGCTTATAATCCAGAATCTGAATGTTATCTTGGTCTCATGATAGAGCTGCGATGAGCCTTTGAACATCACTTTGCATCCTGGGTCGTTTTTCTCTACCAATGCCAAAGATGTTCTATAATGGTCATGCACCGGTGTTCTCTTCCAGAGACGTTGTTTGACGCCTTTTCTCTTTCCTGCCTTGTAGTAAAACTTCTGTAATATCACAGAGAGACTTTCCCACAAGAACACTCCGCATATCAATGGGAGCAACAATTCTTTATGTATTATGATAGCCGACACCGCTATGATACCGCCTATGGTAAGGCTGCCAGTGTCGCCCATGAATATCTGCGCTGGGTATGAGTTGTACCACAAGAATCCTATCAAGGCTCCTACGAAGGCACACATGAACACCACCACTTCTTCACTTCCAGGGATGAACATGATATTGAGATAATCAGCCATCACCACATTACTCGACACGTATGCCAAGATACCGATGGCGACACCCATTATCGAAGAGTTACCTGCCGCCATGCCGTCCATGCCGTCGTTGAGGTTAGAGCCGTTAGACACTGCTGTCACCACGAAGACTGTCAGCACCACGAAGAAAATCCAACCTGCCCAGTATTTGTATGGCTCGCCCAAGAATCCAAACAAGTCGGAATAGTTCAAGTTGTTATCTTTGATGAATGGAATCGTTGTTCTTGTCGACTTCACGTCAGGTGTCTTAACGACAATCTCTTTGTTGTTCTCTATCTTGGTCTCGACTTTCTCGTTCATCACCACAGCAGGACTGAAACGTAAGGTAAGTCCTACTATCAAGCCGAGTATTATCTGAGCTGCCACCTTATACCAGCCGTTAAGTCCTTCCTTATTTTTTTTGAATGTCTTGATATAATCGTCAGCGAAGCCAACAACACCTAATAATATTGTCGTTATTATCATCAATATCATATATGTGTTTTTGAGCTTGCCTATCAAGATACATGGTATGAGTATCGCTGTTATGATGATGAGTCCGCCCATGGTAGGCACGCCTTTCTTCTGTGTGTTGAAAGGGTCGATGCTCTCGTCACGCTGTGTCTCTGATATCTGATGTCTTTTCAACAGCTTGATAAAATATTTACCAAACCATATAGATATCACCAATGACAATATTATAGCGAACAAAGCACGGAATGTGACATATGTAAACATTCCTGCGCCAGGGAAGTCGCAGCATTTATCTAGATATTCAAACAAATAATATAACATCTTCTTTTCTTATTTTTCGTTAAACGCCTTTGTCAGTTCTTCAACATCGTCGAAATGATGTTTCACTCCTTTTATCTCTTGATAATCCTCATGACCTTTTCCTGCCACGAGTATGATATCGCCTTTCTTTGCCAGTGCCACCGCCGTCCTGATAGCTTCTCTTCTGTCCGTTATGCTCAGCACCTTATTATAATACTCACCGCCCACGCCAGCTTTCATCTGTCTTATAATCTCTTCTGGCTCTTCAAAACGAGGGTTATCGCTGGTGATGATAAGTCTGTCACTCCTCTCCACTGCCACTGCTGCCATCTCGGGTCTCTTGGCAGCGTCTCTGTTGCCGCCAGCACCAGCTATGGTGATAAGAGTCTCGTTATGTGTCCTTATCTCGTTAATGGTATCGAGCACGTTTTTCAAAGCATCTGGTGTGTGTGCATAATCCACTATGCCGACGATACCTGCTTCCGACTGCACCACCTGGAATCTGCCAGGAGCACTCTGCAGCTTGCTGACGCCTTTCAACAAATCATCGTCACTCATGCCTAACAACGACGCTGCTCCATATATGGCAAGTAGATTACTTACGTTAAACTTACCAACCAAATAGGTGAAGATATTATTTCTGTTAATCTTGAGTTCCATTCCATCGAAATAGCTTTCCAAGACTACAGCTTTGAAATCAGCATCAGTTCTTAAAGAATATGTCTTTTTCTTAGCCTTGGTATTCTGAAGCATCACCATGCCATTCTTATCATCAAGATTGGTAAGAGCGAATGCCGATGACCCAAGATTATCGAAGAACTTCTTCTTGGCATCACGATATGCTGCCACTGTCTTATGATAGTCGAGATGATCGTGAGTGAGGTTGGTAAATATACCGCCTTCAAAACGAAGTCCTGCTATTCTGTCTTGAGCAACAGCATGAGAGCTAACTTCCATAAAGGCATATTCACATCCTGCATCCACCATCCTGCTCAACATCTCGTTAATCTGCAGCTGGTCGCCAGTGGTATGTGTCGATGGAACGACAACATTATTAATTCTGTTTTCTATAGTCGACAACAAACCGCAAGGATATCCCGCGTTGAAGAAAAGTCTATACAACAAAGTTGCTATGGTAGTCTTGCCGTTAGTACCGGTGACACCAACAAGACGCAACTTCTCCGATGGTCTTCCATAAAACTCAGAAGCTGCATAACCTAATGACTTCGCCGTGTCATCCACGACATAATATGTTACATTATCATTGATGTTTTCTGGAAGACGTTCGCACACTATCACCTTACAGCCCTGTTCTACAGCTTTAGCTATATAGTCATGGCCATCGACTTGTGTTCCACGCACAGCAAAAAACGCTGTACCTTCTTCAGATTTTCTTGAGTCGAATACCAGAGCTGCAACACTTCTGTCATCACTTCCTACTGTCTCAATGACATTACACCTTTTTAATATGTCGTTTATCTTTTTCATTTTCCATTTAAAGCTAAGTTAATAACACCACCTTTTCTTAATTCCGCGCCTGGCTTCACAGACTGTGACTTCACCTTGCCGTATCCGTCGAACTTCACCTTCCATCCCATCGACTCCAAGAGGAACACTGCATCAGTGATATTCATGCCCTTCACATCTGGGACTTTCTTATCTTCAAAATCCACTGCATTGACGAAGACCTCGTCGTCCGTCTGCTTTACCGATACCCATTCGTTATCTTCCACATTATCCACAAACGATACATTCTCTTCATTGCAATAATTCAAGAAGTCATCGAAATAAACCATCGAAGGAGTAGCGAACGAGTTACAATCAGCTTGATACTCGCCAGTCTCATCCTTCACGCCCAAACGTGTTGCGTATATCTTTTCTGCAATCTCCTTAAACACAGGTCCCGACACAGAGCTGCCGTAATATTTCTTTCCACGAGGATTGCTGACCACTATGATACATGAATACTTAGGATCATCAGCTGGGAAATAACCCACGAATGTAGCTGTATAGTTTTTCTTGTTATATCCTGCAGAACCCTGTGAAATCTGCGCTGTACCCGTCTTGCCAGCTACCGAGAATCCGAGTTTGCTCATGCTCTTGGCAGTACCATTCTGCACCACGCCTTCCAAAAGTGTCTGCAATGTCGAGATAGTATTCTCTGATGCTATACGTTCATTTATCACTATCGTATCGAACACCTGCTTGACATCATTGCCATGACGTATCTCCTTAACGAACTGTGGCTTCACCATCACGCCGTCGTTAGCGATAGCGTTATAGAATGTAAGTATCTGTATAGGTGTCATCATCACCTCATAGCCGATAGACATCCATGGCAAGGATAGTTTCGACCATCTCTTATCCTTTGTCGTTTTAATATCAGGGTTAGCCTCGCCTATGATATCCAAATTCAGAGGCTCATTGATTTTTGTCTTATAGATAAGGTCAATATATCTCTGAGGATTATCCACGAAAGCATCTTCAACCAATGTAGCGAATGCTATATTCGATGACTGTTCGAAGGCATTACGTATGGTGGTGTAACCATTTTCATCAGTGACACGGTGTGAGTCACGCATCGTTCTTCTGTAGAATACCTTATACTCGGTAGTTCCAAGATGAAGTCTGTCTTCTATGTCAATATTAGGGTCATTTTCCAGCAAGGCACACATAGTGATAGCCTTGAAAGTAGAACCTGGCTCCACATTATGACGCAAAGCGAAGTTATAAGCCTCTTCGTATTTTTTCTTCTCTTCGTTATAACTCAAAGACGCCATCACTTCCACGAATCCCGACTTGACATCCATAAGCACCACGCAGCCCTGAAGCGCGTCATTCTCTATAAGACATTTCTTCAGCGCATTCTCCGCGACATCTTGTATCTCTATATCTATAGAAGTATAAACATCGTCACCATTCACCGGATCGACATTCGCATCAGAAGGCATCGGCATCCAGAAGTTACCGTTGATACGTCTCACCAACTGTTTTCCATCACGACCTTTCAGGTTTTCATTATACGCGCCTTCAAGACCGACGAGAATATTCTCTTCCTCTCTGACATAACCGATAGTACGTGCAGCCAATTCTCCATAAGGCAGTTCTCTCACATAACTTCTCTCAGATATGAAGCCGCCTTTGTTCTTTCCCGCTCTGAAGATAGGAAATTTCTGCATCCTTTTGTAATCAGCCACGCTGACTTTATTGGCTATCTTTACATAACGTTTCCCTTTTGCACGAGCATCTTTAAGATACGACACATACTGTTGCTTCGACTTGTTTCTCAACAATCGGCTCAAGCTATCAGCAAGCTGTCCGACTTCATTGTCAAACAACTCCTTATTAACAGACACCGGGTCAAAATAGATGCTATACCTAGGCACTGATGTCGCCAACAAAGTACCATTCTTAGAAAACACATTGCCTCTGTGAGCCTTCTCATCTCTTATCTTCAGCTCTCTCTTACTGGCGATTTCAAGAAGTTCATCTTTCTCTTTCACCTGAATCTTTACGATAGCAAGAATAGCGCATATTCCAACGAAGACCACGATGAAATAAACCAAGAACGCTCTCCATAATACATCATTCTTAGGATCTATCTTCATCTCTTTCCTCCTTCCTTTTCCACCACTATTCTTCTCAATGGCTCAACAGATTCTTTAATACCTTTATCTTTCAACATAACAGCCATGTTAGACTGTTTTGTAACCTTTGTTATTTCCGATTTAAGATATACATATTCAACATGAAGGTCCTCAATCTTACGATTCAGCCTCGAAATCTCCCTGCTCATATCTTCTGCGATATAAACATTTGTAATATAAAACATCGACAGAAAGACGATGTAAAAAAGAAACGGAAACAAATTCACAAAGCTATCCTTGGTAAATATATCACCACCCATAATATCGGCAATGAGTCTGTTAGCCTTAGACTTTCCTTTTGACTTTGGTTCCGAAGCTGGTTCCGCTTGGCCTTGTACGTCTACATCATCAACCGATAACAGCTCGTCATCATCATTCCTATTATTCAGAAATTTCATTTAACTCTCCTTTCTGCCACACGCAACTTCGCGCTTCTAGCTCTGCTGTTCATCTGAATTTCCTCATCTGTAGGGATGATAGGTTTGCTTGTCATTAATTTATAAGGTGTAAGCTGATTGCCGAAGAAATCTTTTTCCAAGTTACCGTCAGCATTGCCTGTCTTCATAAAATTCTTTACGAGTCTGTCTTCAAGAGAATGATAAGAAAGCACCACCAGTCTTCCACCAGGGTTAAGCACATCGGCACATTGACTCAAGAAAGCCTCAAGCACTTTCATTTCTTCATTGACTTCAATTCTAAGAGCCTGGAATATCTGAGCAAGGACTTTGTTTTCAGAACCTCTAGGCAAGAATCTCGCGACAGCCTCTTTCAACTCATCCGTTGTTTCAATAGGCTTGACTTCACGAGCCATCGTGATGGCGTCAGCTATAGACATGGCATTTCTCAACTCGCCATAACGAGAGAACACTGAAGCCAAAGAAGAAACGTCGTAAGTGTTAACGATGCTTGACGCATCAACGGCAGCATTCTGATTCATCCTCATATCGAGGCGGCCGTTGAAACGTGTAGAGAAACCTTTCTCCGGGGTATCGAACTGATATGACGACACGCCTAGATCAGCGAGGATACCATCGACCTTACCTCCGCAATAAAGCTGGAGGAAGTTCTTCATATAACGGAAGTTCTGCTGTATGAAAGTGAAACGACTATCATCGATTACATTCTTAGCAGCGTCTTCATCCTGATCAAAAGCATAGAGATGACCGCCTTCGCCAAGGCATTCCATGATACGACGCGAATGACCTCCGCCGCCGAATGTCACATCAACATAAGTTCCATTAGGTTTAATATTCAAACCTTCAATACTTTCGTTTAACATTACAGGAATATGATACATCTCTTTAAATTTTTATTTGTTAACCAATAAAATCACAATCACCCAATTTTGCGGTAAGCATCTCAGCGAATTCCTTTTCAGAAATCTTAGAGTCTTCTATCTCTTTCATAGAGCGATCCCAGATCTGCATTCTATCAATCAAAGATGTCATCACCACTTCTTTGACCAGACATGTCTTCTCCATGAGATCCTTAGGAATTTGCAGACGACCGTTCGCATCGACTTTCACCATACGAGCTCCGGCATTGAAACGACGAATCAACATCACATTCTCAGCCTTGAAAGGATTAAGCCTGCCAAGCTTCTCTTGCATCGCACGCCAGTCGCTCATTCCAAAAAGCTCGAGACAATCGCCAAAAAGACTAGGGCGCAACACAAAACCCTCTTCTATCACATCTCCAAGCTGTTCCTTGAAACCGCTGGGAAGAAGGAGTCTGCCCTTACTGTCTAATTTACAATAATATTCGCCAATTGGATAATTCATTCTCAAATCATTTTTTCAACTTGTAAAATTAGTGCATTTTTTCCCACTTTCCACCACTTTTTCTATTTTTTTTCAAAAAAGTTATCAACAATTTTCAAACACTCAGTAAAAACTGAGGAACTGAGGATTTGAGGAACTGAGGAATTGAGGAACTGAGGATTTGAGGAATTGAGGATTTGAGGATTTGAGAAAACCTTCATACCCTTAGTTCCTTAGTTCCTCAGACCCTTAAATCCTTAAATCCTCATACCCTTAGATCCTAAAAAAACTTTCTTGTATTAATTCAATAATTAATTATTTTTGCAAAACTGAAAAGACTGGTTTAAAAAATCGGTTTATAATATTGAATACAATGAGCAACAAAGAAGCATTACAAATTGACATCGAGAAGATTATTGGAGAAAAAATCCCTAAACTTGCCAATAAACTTCCAAGATTCGCTTTCAGATATTTAAAGAAAATACTTCATCAAGACGACATCAACGGTCTGTTAAGCAGAACAGAAGGCGTGTCAGGCTTGCCATTCGTGACTGAAACCATGAAGGAATTCAACACATCCGTCAATGCTGTCGGTCTCGACCATGTAAGTGAAGAAGGTCGTTATATAGTAGCCGCAAACCATCCTATAGGCGGTCTTGACGGCATAGCACTCATCGATACTGTTGGCAAGATTCGCCCTGATGTTATAACACCTGTCAACGACTTCCTGATGTTTATACCTAACTTAAGACCTCTCTTTATTCCAGTAAACAAGTTAGGAAGCAATGCCGACAACATCAAGATTTTCAACGACACATTCGCTGGCGACAGAACCATCTGTTTCTATCCTTTCGGCTTATGTTCTAGAAAACAAAAAGGCAAGATTATCGACCTTGAATGGAAAAAGACATTCATCACAAAGGCGAGAACATATCATCGCGATATAATACCAACACATATATCAGGAAGAAACAGCAACTTCTTCTATAACTTCTCAAACCTTCGCAAGAAATTAGGCATCAAAGCCAACATTGAGATGCTGTTTTTGGTTAACGAGTTCTACAAACAAAAGAACCAGACTCTCACCATAACATTTGGAAAGCCAATACCATGGCAGACTTTCGACAACAGATACACCGACAGCGAATGGGCTATGAAACTGAGAAACTTCTCATACAACCTTCCTGCCGATTGCGAACAAACTTTTGACCCAGATAAAAACTATACAATATAAATTATGGAAAAAATCATCGATGCCGTTCCAGTAGAAGATATCATCAAAGAACTTACTGAGGAACGTTTTGTCAGAAAAACCAATTTTGGTCACAACGAAATATACATCGTCAATGCTCACAACGCACCTAACACCATGCGTGAAATAGGTCGTCTTCGTGAATGGGCATTCCGCGAATCGGGCGGCGGCACAGGCAAAAGCATGGACATCGACGAATTCGACACAAGAGACGAAGCTTATTTCGAACAACTCATAGTATGGGACCCTGCAGAGAAAGAAATCCTCGGCGGATACCGCTTTATCGAATGTAACAAATTGCCAGTCAAAAACAACGGTCAGGTAGATACTCCAACATCAGAATTGTTCTACTATTCAGAAGACTTCATCAAGAATTATTTACCTTACACCATAGAATTGGGTCGTTCTTTCGTGCAGCCTAAGTATCAATCAACAGGCAACGTAAGAAAGAGCATCTTCACCCTCGACAACTTATGGGATGGTTTGGGTGCAGTACTCACACAGACACCTAACGCAAAATATTTCTTCGGCAAAGTCACCATGTATTCTCAATACGACAAGGCTTTACGCGATATGATTCTCTTCTTCATGCACAAGTTCTTCCCAGATAACGACAACCTCATATATCCTTATCCAGAGGTAGCTATCAAGACAAAGGCAAGAGCTGCTATCATGAAACTGAGACTCGACGGCGACAATTATCAAAACAGTTACCGCACACTCAGCAAATACGTTCGCGAAAACGGCTCTGTCATTCCACCTTTGTTCAACGCTTACATGAGCCTCTCCGCAACGATGAAGACTTTCGGTACAGCCTTGAACGCACCATTCGGAGACGTAGAAGAGACTGCCATCCTCATAACAATAGAAGATGTCTATCCAGAAAAGATAGAACGCCATCTCATCTATAACAAAGATGAAAAACCGGAACATTTGAAATAGGAACTGAGGATTTGAGGATTTGAGGATCTGAGGATTTGAGGATCTGAGGAAACTCTCATATCTTCATACCCTTAATTCCTCATACCCTTAATTCCTCATACCCTTAACTCCTCATACCCTTAATTCCCAAAAAGCCATGATAATAAGAAAAGCCGCTTTCTTGCAGAGCAACACCAAGGTTGACAAACTTCCCGCTGCGAACAAACCAGAATATGCTTTCATCGGTCGCTCTAACGTAGGCAAGTCATCCTTGATAAATATGCTGACAAATAAAAAACAACTTGCCAAGACATCTTCCACTCCTGGTAAGACAATCACGATAAACCATTTCATCATCAATGATGAGTGGTATCTCGTCGACTTGCCTGGCTATGGTTTTGCGCAACGTTCCAAGAAAGACCGCGAGTCATGGAAAGTAATGCTCGACAGCTATATCAAAAACAGAAAGAACCTTGTCTGTATGTTCGTCCTTGTCGACAGCCGCATCGAGCCACAGAAAATCGACTTGGAATTCATCAGTCATCTAGGAGAACTACAAATGCCATTCGGTATAATCTTCACAAAAGTAGACAAGATAAAAGACGCCGAACTTCAACGTAACGTACAAGTATACAAGGACAAGCTCGCCGAACAATGGGAAGAGCTCCCTCCTATCTTCATCACATCATCAGAAAAAGAAATAGGAAAAGACGACGTTTTGAATTATATCGACAATTTAAATAACGAATTGAGAAACGTCAGTTTTTAAAAATTCAGAAACTCAGAAACTCAGAAACTCAGAATTAAAAAATAAGGCATAACTGCAAAAACAAAAAACCTCAGAAGTTCAATTGAGTTTCTGAGGTTTTATATTTCTGAATTTCTTTAAAAAAATCAGTTCGCTTCTTCAAACTTTCTCACCAACTCTTCTGGAGATAATCCTAGGTTTTCCATTGTAGCTTTGACATCTTCTACCATAGGGCTTTCAGGATATTTTTCAATAAACTGACGATAAGTCATTTCTGCATTATGCAAATCACCAACTATATTCTCATAGACGAAACCTTTGAGATACATCGCCATTGGTGTCATTTCAAAATCAGAATATTTCTCTATCAACATATCAGCTATCTTGACAGCTTTATCCGGACCTTCTGCATTTACACCCACAGCAATATCGAGAGCCCTGAACAGATAATCTGGCGACTGCACATCATCAGGGTTTTGCTCTGCAAAAAGTATATATGCATCAATAAGCTGAATCACTTCCTCTTTTGTTGGCTTAGCACCTTCAGCTAACACCTTTGATTCAAGCTCCTTGACTTCTTTTACAGACACATTTTCGCCACACGACAACATTATCAGTAGGACGAATATACTTAACAATAGTTTTTTCATAATGAGTATTTAATGAACAATGAATAATGTAGAATGATATTTTTGTAATTTTTAATTATTCATTATACATTTTTCATTATCAATTATGCATTATGCATTGTGAATTATGAATTAATTTATCTTCTTCTTTTCGCTGGGAAAATCATCTTATAATCAACAGGGACGAAGCCTTCTGAGATGTTACGCAATTTGTTTTTGAGCATCATCTTACGCATTGGAGCCACTCTGTCGACATATACTTTTCCTTCGAGATGGTCGAATTCATGCTGAATAACGCGAGCGCATATTCCGTCATATTCTTCTTCGTGTTCAACGAAATTCTCATCCAAATAATTGATTGTTATCTTGCTTGGACGTTCCACGTCTTCATTCATATCAGGGAGACTGAGGCAGCCTTCGCGGAATGTCCATGTCTCTTCTGAAACCTCAACTATTTCTGGGTTGATGAAAACCTTTTTGAAGCCTTTTGCTTCAGGATATGTCTCTGTGAAAGGATCAGCGTCGATGACGAATAATCTTATCGACTTATTGATTTGAGGAGCTGCGAGACCGACGCCTTCCGAATGGTACATAGTCTCGAACATATCAGCGATAAGCTGTTGCAAACCTGGATAATCAGGAGTTATTTCTTCTGCTATTTTCTTTAAAACAGGATGGCCGTAAGCCACTACAGGTAATATCATACTTTAAAATTTAAAATCTATTTTTCTTTATTGCTTCCGATTCCATATAAGACTGCAAGATGATGGTAGCGCTGATGGTATCGACGAGCGCCTTGTTCTGACGTTGTTTCTTACCCAAACCAGCGTCAATCATAGTCTGGAACGCCATCTTGGAAGTAAAGCGTTCATCATGACGTTTGATGTCCATCTCAGGGAGAGCTTTTCTCAGCTGACCGATAAAAGGCTCTATGTAACGACTTGATTCAGAAGGATTGTTCTGCATATCTTTTGGTTCTCCAATCACTATAGTCTCAACGTTTTCTTTCTTGACATAATCCAAAATAAATGTCAATAAATCTTTTGTATCGACTGTTGTTAATGAATTTGCGATGATTTGCAAAGGGTCGGTCACTGCGATGCCACAGCGTTTCCTTCCGTAATCGATTGCCATTATTCTTGCCATTTCTTAATTTTTGTTTGCAAAGATAATAAATAGTCAACAGACAACGGACAACGGACAACAGATTTTTTAGTTAGGAGTTAGGAATTAGGAGTTAGGAGTGAGGAAGTGAGGAATTGAGGGTATGAGGATTTTTTTTGCGATTATATAATTATTTTGAAAAATAAATTTTCCAAAAAACTTGTTGTCTTGTTGGCATGTATTCTTGTTGACTTTTTTGTATATTTGATGTAGTTTGATTAAGATTCTTTGAGTATCAAACCATTAAGAAGAACTTGCATGAGAATGGGCAATGGATAAGAAATTGCTAACTTGTTTTGTTACACTATATTCCTCATGCTTTTCAAATAACTCTTTTCT
>JBGVQR010000009.1:0-6719 GCA_045127605.1 Candidatus Limimorpha sp.
TAGCAATAATTTAAAAAAATGAGAATAGTAATACAAAGAGTCTCCGAGGCTTCAGTGACTGTCGACGGAGAAGTAATTTCAAAAATAGGAAAAGGAATGATGATACTGCTCGGCATTGAAGACGCCGACACTGAAGAAGACGTGGAATGGCTTTGCAACAAATTGTCAAAGCTCCGTATCTTCTCCGATGAAAACGATGCCATGAACCTCGACATCAACCAAATCGAAGGTTCATTCCTCGTCGTGAGCCAGTTCACACTCCATGCCATGACAAAGAAAGGCAACCGACCTAGCTTCATCAGAGCTGCTCGTCCAGAAAAAGCCATCCCTCTGTACGAGAACTTCTTGAAACAACTAGCTCTCATCTCAGGCCGTCCTGTTCAATGCGGACAGTTCGGCGCCGACATGAAAGTCGCCATCATCAACGACGGACCAGTGACGATTATCATTGATAGTCAGAATAAAGAATAGTTTTAAAATTCAAAATCTCAAAAATTCAGAATCTCAAAATATCAAAAAGAAACGTCCAAAAAAAATCTAATTTTATGAGTTTCTAAGATTCTGAGTTTCTGAGTTTTTTATTACCTTTGCAACATGGAAACAAAGAGACAGCAAAAAATATCAAAGCTCCTCATGAAAGAGTTGAGCGAAATCTTTCAAAGAGAAATAAAATCAAATGGTAACGTGATGATTTCCGTTACTAAAGTCAACGTAACAACCGATATGTCATACGCTCGCGTATACCTCAGCATCTTCGGACCTAAAATGGAAGACAAGAAAAAAGTCGTTGAGGAAGTCAACGGAATGTCAAAAGGAATCCGCAAGTTCTTAGGCGACAGAGTAAGACATCAACTCAGAATAATCCCTGAACTTCAATTCTTCGAAGACGACTCCTTGGATTATATCGAAAACATCGACCACCTTCTTAAGGACTAATTTTAAAGTTCCAAAAACTTATAGACTTATTGTCTTATTGACTTATTGACTTTAAATGAATCTCCCTTCATTCATAGCGCAGCGTTATCTTCTTGCGAAGAAAAGTCACAATCTTATTAATATCGTCACTTGGATTTCGATTATAAGCATTTGTGTTGCGACCTTCGCTATGATATTTGTCTTGTCGGTTTTCAATGGTTTCAACGTGGTGATTTCTGATATGATACATCAGTTTTCACCCGACTTGAACATAAGTCCAATTAAAGGCAAGACAATAAATATCAACGACTTTCCTTTTGATAAAATAAAAGATATTGAAGGTGTCGACTACGTCTTCCCTACCATCACTGAGGACGTCTTGTTTAAAAACTCCAACAAACAACAAATCGGACAAGTGAAAGGCGTTCCTGACGAATACAATAAAATTGGCAGAATCAAAGGAACTATTTTAGGCGACACCACTTTCATTATCCGAAACGACAAGCTAAACTTCGGCATCCCTGGAGCTGGAATAGCTTATTACTTAGGAATCAACGTATATCAACCTTATTCATCAATACAGGTGTTTGCTCCTAAACGCGGCAACGCCTCTTCTTTCAGCCTCGACAACAGTTTCAACAGTGGCACTCTCACTGTCACAGACGTATTTTCTACCCAACAGGAAATCGACGAACGAATGGTGCTAGCTCCTTTTTCATGGCTGGAAAATTTGACAGAATACAATGGAATGTGTACTGACGTTGAGGTGTTTATCAACGACGAAAGGCTAAAGGCTAAAGGCAAAAGACAGTTAAATAAAATTAAAACAGAAATTAAAGACATCCTTGGAGAAGATTATAAAGTCTACGACCAATATGAGCAGCAGGAGACTTTGTATAAGATGATGAGAGCAGAGAAACTAGCTGTTTATCTCATACTTACATTCATCTTAATCATGGCGACTTTCAATATGATTGGCGCATTGAGCATGCTGATTACCGACAAAAGAAAAGACATCACTATTCTCAAAGCGATGGGAGCTGATACCAACTTAATCAAAAAGATATTCTTCAACGAAGGTCTTTTAGTATCCGTCGTAGGTGGTTTGATGGGATTATTATTAGGAATTATCGCCGTTTTGGCACAACAACATTTCGGCATCATACGTCTCGGCAACGGAGGCAATTACATCATCGACGCTTATCCTGTCGCGTTACAACTCGCTGACGTCATCTTAGTTTTCTTCACTATAACAATCATAGGAAGTCTGGCTTCAATTTTCACTGCCAACAAATCCATAAAAAACATGGAAGACGTTTCGCTTAATGCGAGATGAAAAATAAAGACTTAAAGTCTCAAAGACACAAAGTCATAGAGTTTTTATCTTTGTGTCTCTAAGACATTGCGACTTTACTTACTCAACTTCTTCGTCAATTCAACGAATTCCTGCACTGACAATTGTTCCGGACGTTTATTAAAAATCTCATCTTGAATAATTTCCTGTGGAATAAGACTTCTCAATGAGTTACGCATTGTCTTTCTTCTTTGGTTGAAAGCTTGTTTCACGACTGTCACAAATAACTTCTCGTCACAATCTAACTGACTTACGTTATTACGTTTCATTCTTATTACTGCCGACTTCACCTTTGGTGGAGGATTGAAGACATTTTCATGCACAGTAAACAGATAATCAATATCATACCAAGCTTGAAGCAGCACACTCAAGATGCCGTAAGTCTTGCTTCCTGGACCTGCTGCGATACGTTCTGCAACTTCCTTCTGTATCATGCCGACGACCTCATCAACTTGATTTCTATATTTCAACACTTGGAAGAAAATCTGACTGCTGATGTTATATGGGAAATTACCAATCACACCGATTTTCTCCGAAGCGAACTTACTTAAGTCTGTCTTCAAGAAATCGCCATGAATGAGATTATCGCCTAGCTGAGGATAAACATTTTTTAGATACTCAACTGACTCAGTGTCAATCTCCACGACACGAAGTTTTTCAAGATTATCCTGAATGATATATTGTGTAAGAACACCCATACCGGCACCTACTTCCACTATGACGTTCACATCATCAGACATCGCATTGACAATGTTTCTTGCGATATTCAAATCTGTAAGAAAATGCTGACCTAAAGCCTTCTTAGGTCTAACCAAGTTATTATATTGATTCTGTTCCATATTCTAATTTATTTTAACTCCTAACTCCTAATTCTCCTATAAGCATTTCGTGCCTGCGCCACATAAACACTTGCTGTATATTCGTCTATGATTTTAGCGTAACACTCCAATGCTTCCTCTTTTTTGCCCAAATATTTTTCCAACAAAACTGCGTCTTTCAACAAAGCGTCATCAGCCATATAACTGTCAGCATAACCTTGATAAACACGTTTGTAAAGGCTGTCTGCCATCTCATAATCACTGTTTTCCATTGCGATTTGCGCCTTACGCATCAAAAGATACGGCATGCTCACTTCGTTTGGATTATAAACGTTAACGGAGTCGAGCATCTGATTTGCCAGCTCGTAACGTTTTTGATAAATATAATAATCAGCTTTTGCAAGACGCTGCAAAGCAATAGTATCGTATTCCAAATTGTCAGATATAACCAGCGACAAAGTCATAGCATCGTTAGCGATAAGCTTCGACGTAGCTGACTTCAAGATATTCAACACCGCCAACGACCAGTCGAATTCGCCTATGTAATAACGCAGTTGCGCATTTTTCAGTCGCGCCTCGTGACCGATAGGCTCCTCTTTCATCGACTTATCCACCTGACTATAAAGCAATGTTGCTTCCCAGACTTCTTCTTTAAAAAGATATATATCAGCGAGTTTCATCTTAAGTCGTGCCTTATTGAGTTTGGAGATATTCTGTTCCAAAGCTTCATTTAATATGTCTATCGACTTGTCTATCTCATTAAGATTGAATGCCAAAACATCAGCACGTATAATTAATATAGGTGTAGTCTTATCTGATATGCCAAGCTCGAGACACTCTTTCTCTATACGTTTCTCGAAATCCGAATAAAACTCAGTAGTAGCTGAAGAATTCTCTACATTTTTATATTGAACCTCTATCAATCCCACGACAGCGTCTTCATAATAAGCACCTTCATGCGACTTATTAACCAGATATTCATAAGCCTTAGAAGCAATGTCATATTGTTCGTTATCATGAGCTATTTTTGCAAGATAAATGATATCATATTCTCTGTCGCCCAGACGTCTATCCAACGCAATCTCTTGTTCCAGTGCTATTTCATAATCCTTCATTTGAAGAGCGAACCATACCAAAAGCTCAGAAAAAATCTCATTTTCCTTATTATCTTGAGCCTTCTTCAGCAAAGCGTAACGTATGTCATCGATAACTGAGTCATCGATATTATATCTCAACATAAATGACAACCTAGACTTCACCACATCGTAATCACCAGAATCTTCTTCCAGCTGAAGCAGATAGTTTTCTGTAGCCTTCACAAAATCCATCATATTTTGATAAGCCAAAGCCTTCTCCATGAAAAAATTATAACCCATTGACGATGTAGCTCCTTTGTCATACAACATAATAGCGAAGTCATTAAAACTCTTCGATATCATCACATTAGCAATCTGTATGTAAAGATTTCTATCTTCAGGAAGTTCGTTTATCAGTTTTTTAAGAGTCTTATCTGACTTATCTTTATTATTATTTCTGAAATAGACATACGCCAGAGTGACCGTCGTTTTCCATTTATTCGTCGTGTTGTCATTTTTCACAAACGACCTTAAATCTTTCTCTGCATCATCAAATCTTTCGAGAGAGATAAGACATTCAATATATTGCTGGAAATAATAATAGTATCTATAATCGATATAAAGCTGCTGATATATGTCAGCGGCTTTATCATATTCTTCGTTGTTAAAGAAGTTACGTGCCAGTTGCTCATTGACTTGACGCTGCGACTGTGTCGACTGATTCGACCTCGAATTATGCGGAGGCAGCGGCACCTGAGCATCCAAGGGTGATGTCGATAACAAAATCAAAAGAAAGAAAAACAATCGCAGCGTAAGTTTCATCGTAACTTATTGTTTTTCTGTTTCCTTAATAAAATCACTTTGCTGTTTAAAACGATCGAGGAAATAATCCAGCTTAGCTTCTGTCTTTTTCAAAGCTGCTTCTTCTGAGTCAAGATATTCCTCTCTCAAAGTTTCTTCGTAAAGACCATTCTTAAAATCATCTTTTAAGTTAGAGAGCTGACTTTTAGAATACGCTATCTCTTCCTTCATAGCAACACGTTCATCTTCATATTGTTGAAGATAAGCACGGAGAAGCTGCATCTCTGGTTTGGGAGTATTGTTCTGTCTTAGAAACTTATCGAATTTTGCACAATCATCGACGAGTTTATTAAAGGTGGTTTCTGTCTCTTGGTATTTTTTCTCTATCTTGGAAGCTCCTTTTTCCAAGGTATTAATACGTTTCATTGACGGCTCGTTGTTACAAGCCATCAATGAAAACAATATCAATATTATGCTTAATTTACTTAATAATTTCAAAGCCTGTGTATTTTTGGAGTGCTTTAGGAACTCTGATTCCTTCTTCGCATTGGTTATTTTCTAACAAAGCTGCAACGATACGAGGCAATGCAAGCGCGCTACCGTTCAATGTGTGAACAAGGCGGATATTGCCATCTTTATCTTTGAAACGAAGTTTCATTCTGTTAGCTTGGAATGTCTCGAAGTTAGAAACAGAACTTACTTCAAGCCATAATTCTTGTGCTGCTGACCATACTTCGTAGTCGTAAGTCATTGCAGATGTGAAGCTCATATCGCCGCCGCAGAGACGTAACACTCTGAAAGGAAGTTCGAGTTTGCGTAACAAGTTAGCGACGTGTTCTTTCATTGCTTCAAGTCTTTCGTATGATGTGTCAGGGTGAGCGATTTCAACGATTTCAACTTTGTCGAATTGATGCAATCTGTTGAGACCACGCACTGTCTTACCCCATGAACCAGCCTCACGACGGAAGCAGTTTGAGTAAGCAACATTTTGTATAGGAAGTTGATTTTCTTGAACAATCTTATCGCGGAAGATATTTGTTACAGGTACCTCAGCTGTTGGGATGAGATACATATTATCCAATGGCACAGCATACATTTGAGCTTCTTTATCAGGAAGTTGACCTGTTGCGTAAGCTGATGCTTCATTGACGAGGATTGGAGGTTGGATTTCGAAGTAACCTGCAGCGATAGCTTCATCGAGGAAGAAATTGATGAGAGCGCGTTGCAATCTTGCGCCTGCGCCTTTGTAGAATGGGAAGCCAGCGCCTGTTACTTTGTTACCGAGTTCGAAGTCAGCAAGTTGATATTTATTGAGTAAATCCCAGTGAGGAACTGCGCCTTCATAAAGTTTTGGCATCTCGCCTTCTTGACTTACGACGAGGTTGTCGGCAGCGGTCTTACCGCAAGGAACATCGAGGTTTGGAGTATTAGGAATCTCGACGAGTTTATTTTGAAGCTGAGTCTTGATTTCTTCAGCGCGTTCTGCGAGCACTTTTGTCTTTTCTTTAAGTTCAGCGTTTCTTTGTTTGAGGGCGTTAGCTTCGTCAGCCTTGCCTTGTTTATAGAGTTCGCCGATTTGTTTTGCGAGGCTGTTAGCTTCTGCGAGGGCCTCATCGTTTTCTTGTTGCAAAGCGCGACGTTCATCATCGAGTTGCAATACTTCATCTAATAATTCAAAGCGAGTAAAATTCTTAATACTCAAGCGTTTGATAACTTCTTCTTTATGTTCTCTTATGTAAGATACTACTAACATGG
>JBGVQR010000010.1:0-23890 GCA_045127605.1 Candidatus Limimorpha sp.
TCTAGAACGTCTTATTATATATATAATGAGTAAGACCAAACCTGCTAATATAATTCCGCCACCTACAAAAGGTGCGGTTTCCTCGAAGGTTATGTTTTGTTTGATAGGCATTTTTATTGGTCTGTATGCCATTGTTGTATCAATTGCAGCTGGTTCCACATATATGTACATATAGTCAGTATAACTAGTATATACGCTTGTGTCTTTCGCTGATTTATAATACTTTATGCCAATGCTTGGTATTTCGATATAACCTGTATCGAAAGAAGCAAGAGTGAGATGTTGTGTTAATAAGATATCGCTACTGTTATCAATGGGCTGCTCTTTGACCTCACTTCTGCTTATGACTTCAACGCTTTTGTTTAAAGTGTCTTTTAGCTCGTTCCAATTGATTATGTAGCCTTTAGGCATCCTGATGTCAAGACTGTAATCGAAAGGATGTCCAGTGAGAATGGTGTCAGTGGTGATTTTTCCATCGACAATAACATCTTGTGAATGACAATATTTATAAGGTGTAACTATTGCCATTAAGAATATCAGTATGTGCAATATCTTGTTTTTCATCTTCTAGATTCTCGTTTTTTAAATAACTGCATCAAAGGTTTGACGTAATCGACATCTGTATAAATCAGTGTGTTGTCTATGCCGTTATTCGCAAATATCTTATTCAGCTTAGCTGATTCTTGTTGTAAATATTTTTGATATGCTTCATTCCATGAACTCATTGATGTGTCAATCCAGACATCTTTGTTTGTCTCTGAATCTCTGAACTTTACAAGTCCTATCTTAGGAATTAATAGTTCTCTTTTGTCCGTTATTCTAAGACATACGAGGTCGTGTTTGTTGGCTGCAATTCTTATAGGTTGCTCAAACGACTTTTGTGAAACGAAGTCGGATATCAAGAATGCTGTTGTTCTTTTCTTGATAGCGCTTGTTAAAAATCGCAGACCTTCTCCTATATCAGTGCCTTTATGTTGTGGCGTAAAGGTTACTATCTCTCTGATAATACGAAGGATGTGACTCGAACCTTTCTTCGGAGGAATGAATTTTTCTATCTGGTCACTGAAGAAAATCACACCGACTTTATCGTTATTTTGTATTGCTGAGAATGCCAAGACAGCTGCTAGTTCAGCGGTGAGGTCTCTTTTTGAAATATTTACAGAACCGAAATCATTGGAGCCAGAGACATCAATCAATAACATCACAGTCATCTCGCGTTCTTCTTCAAAGATTTTGACGAAAGGACGGTTGAAACGTGCTGTTACATTCCAGTCGATGTTGCGAATGTCATCTCCATATTGATATTCACGAACTTCACTGAAGGTCATACCACGCCCTTTGAAGGCACTGTGATATTGACCCGAAAAGATATTGTTGGTCAAGCCACGTGTCTTAATCTCGATTTTTCTAACCTTTTTAAATAGTTCGTTTGTTTCCATAATTCAATATTTTGATTACGGCACCTCTACAATATTGAGTATTTCGTTGATGATTTCTTCTGTTGTGATATTCTCGGCTTCAGCTTCGTATGTTAAGCCAATACGATGGCGCATTACGTCAGGAGCAACAGCTCTAACGTCTTCAGGAATAACATAACCACGACGTTTGATGAATGCGTAAGCCTTGGCTGCCATAGCTAAGTTGATAGTAGCACGTGGTGAACCGCCGTAGCTTATCAAGTTTGCGAACTTCTTTAATTTGTAGTCGTTAGGATAACGTGAAGCGAAAACGATGTCGGTGATGTAGTTCTCAATCTTTTCATCGAGGTAAACTTCACGGCATACTTTTCTTGCATTCAAGATTTCTTTTGTCGAAGTGACAGGCTTGATTTCTGGATACTCCTTATTAATATTCTGTCTTAGAATGATTTTTTCTTCTTCTTTCTTTGGATTGTCGATGATGACCTTGAGCATGAAACGGTCAACTTGAGCTTCTGGAAGAGGATATGTACCTTCTTGTTCAATTGGGTTTTGTGTTGCCATTACCAAGAATGGGTCTGGTAATGCGAATGTGCTTTCGCCAATTGTCACTTGATGTTCTTGCATAGCTTCGAGCAAAGCACTCTGTACCTTAGCAGGAGAACGGTTGATTTCATCAGCTAAAACGAAATTAGCGAAGACAGGACCTTTTCTTACGATGAACTCTTCGTTCTTCTGGCTGTAAATCATTGTACCAATCAAGTCGGCAGGCAAGAGGTCTGGAGTGAACTGGATACGGCTGAAGTCAGCGTCGATAATGCTTGATAATGTTTTAATGGCAAGTGTTTTAGCCAAACCAGGAACACCCTCAAGAAGGATGTGACCGTTTGATAATAAACCGATAAGCAATCTCTCAGTCATGTGTTTCTGTCCGACAATGACTTTGCTCATTTCAAGATTAATGAGGTCAATAAACTGACTTTCTCTTTGTATTCTTTCGTTTAATTCACGAATATCTGTCTCAATCATAATTGATTTTTTTGTTATATATTAATATGTGCAAAATTAACAACTATTTGTCAAATTTATTGTATGTGGAATAACTATTTTTTTCTAACACAAAAAACAAGTCAAATGTCGACTTGTTTTTTGTGTTTTTGTTAAAATTAGTTAGGACAATATTCGCTTAATTGCGTCATGAGTTTTTTACGGCTGTAGAAGATTCTGCTTTTGACTGTGCCAATTGTCAAGTGTAAGGTGTCGGCGATTTCTTTGTATTTGTAGCCTTCGTTGTACATGTCGAATGCGCGTCTGAAATCTTCGTCAAGATTTTTGATGCCTTTTTCAAGTTCGATGGCGTTGAGCATGCTTTCTGGGTCGGTGTCAGTGTGGGAGTTGCTAATGTTTAAATAGTAAAGATCTTCGCTTTGGTCGATAATAGTGTTTGCTTTTTTAGTTCTACGGTAATTGTTGATGAAGATGTTTTTCATGATGGTATAAACCCATGCTTTGAAATTGTTGTGGTTGACATACTTGTCGCGATAAATTAATGCTTTGAGGAATGTCTCTTGTGTGAGGTCTTTTGCATCATCTTCGTTGCCTGTTAATTGTTTTGCAAATGTTTCTAAGCTTTTTTGGAGGCTTGTGAGGCTGCTGTTGAATTCAATTGTTGTCATAATAAATGTTGTTTTTGTGTTTAAAAAATTGGTTGTTTTTTGTTGTTGTCGGGTGCAAAAATAATTCACTTATTCGTTTTGTCAATACCCTTTTCGGGCGTGAAATGGCCTTGTTTGCGTATATTGTTGATTTTATGTTAGTTATAGAATGTTAATGAAATGTTAAATTTTAAAAGTTAACGGATTTTATGAAAAAGTTAACGGAATTTGATAAAAGTTAACGGATTTTAACATAAGTTAACGGCAATTTTATTGGGCTTTGTTGCGGCTAATATCACACTCTTATTCATTTTTTTGTAACTTCGTAGAAAAATTATTTCGAGATGATTCCATTTGAAAATATAGCTATAATAGGTTCAGGAAATGTGGCATATACTTATTCAAAAGTATTGAAAGACAATGGAATAAATTTGAAATATGTATTTGTTAGAAATCAGGATAAAATTTCTGAAGTTGAAAAAAAGTTTGGAGTAAAGGCCGTAAGTGATTACGAAACCATCTTTTCTTGTGATTTGATAATCATAGCTGTTAAAGATGATGCCATTGCAGATGTAGCTTCACATTTGAAAAATTATAAGGGAGTTTTGGTTCATACTTCAGGAACTCAGAATTCTACGATATTGCAAGTTGTTGAAAACTATGGCATTATATATCCGTTGCAAACGCTAACAAAAGATTATGAAGTTGATTTTAAGTCTGTTCCACTTTTGATTAACGCATCATCGTCTGAGGTTAAAGATAAGTTAAGAGTTGTGGCTAAGAAGATGTCGGATGTGGTAATAGAATGTTCAGATGAAGATAGACGCTACATACATATGAATGCAGTGTATGTATCTAATTTTGTTAATGTTATGCTGCAAATAGGGGAGAAGCTGCTGAAAGAAAAATCTCTGGATATATCGATTTTGGAACCTTTAGTGAGAGAAACAGTTAACAAAGCTTTCAGTATGGGGGCGGAAAAAGCCTTGACAGGTCCAGCACGTCGTGGCGACAGAGAAACTATCAACAAGCATTTGAATCTTTTGAAAGATTATAATGAAGAAAAAGAGATATATAAATTGTTAACGAATTATATTATTAATAAATATTTAGAAAAATGAAAAACTATAAAGAACAGTTAAAAGATATAACTACTTTTGTGTTTGATTATGATGGTGTTATGACTAGCGGTGATGTATTGGTTGATGCCAATGGTGTGCCTTTGCGTAGCACTAATGTCAAAGATGGTTATGCGCTTCAGCTTGCAGCACGTCTTGGTTATAATATCGCAATTATTACTGGTGGTTATTCTATTTCTATAGAAAAAAGAATGGAAATGCTTGGAATAAAAGATGTTTTCGTTCGCTCTGCAAGTAAGGTGGAAGTCCTTCAAAAATATATGGAAACCAAGAATTTAAAACCTGAGCAGATTATTTATATGGGCGATGATATTCCTGATTATCCAGTGATGAAAATGGTTGGTCTGCCAGTATGCCCAGCTGATGCTGTCCCTGAAATTAAAGATATTAGCTTGTATATCAGTCATTGCGGTGGCGGAAAAGGTGCTGTTCGTGACATTATTGAGCAGGTCCTTAAAGCTCAAGATAAATGGATGAATGACTTTACTTTTTATGTCTGGTAAAAGATGAATAAGATTAAGGCTTTTTTCAAACTTGTCCGCTGGTCTAATTTGCTGATGATTGCGATGATGATGATGCTTGTCTACCATTGCGTCATGTCGCCTTTGTCATATTATTCTACTGTTGATGTGTTCCCTCCGTCTTCAGTGTTTTATTTATTAGTCGTATCGTTGATATTCATAGTGGCAGGAGGATATGCCATCAATGATTATTTTGATGTTGAAACGGATAAGTTTAATAAACCGGGGAAGGCTTTAATACCCAATGTTTTTTCCCTTAAAGAGGTAAAGATTTTTTATGAAACTTTAACATTTATCGGTCTTGCCTCAGGACTTGTGTCTAGCATAATGGTTTTAAATGTTAAATTTTATTTGCTGTTTGCTGTCCTGATTTTGATAACATGTCTTTTATATTCATATTCAGCTAGATATAAACGAAAATTATTCACAGGTAATTTCGTTGTTTCATTGTTGGTTGCAACGGCTGTGTTCTTGCCTTATTTGTTTGAGATTTTATATCTGTCAGATAATCTGTTGATTCTGTCAGAGTGTAAAGATATAGCAAGAAATATTGTCTATTTCGTATTAACATATTCTTTGTTTGCATTTTTGTTAACACTTATTAGGGAAATTATAAAAGATGCAGAAGACGCAGAAGGGGATGGTTACACTCATTGTCGTACGATACCTGTGGTTTATGGTTTAAATAAAACAAAGACAATACTTTATATCCTTGTTGTGATGCTTTTGTTTCTTTTGACTGTTTATGAATTCATTCTTTTTAAGATGGAGTTATTTATGGCATTTGCTTTTATAACATTTGTAACTTTATTAGCTTTCTTATTGATAATCAAAATTGGTAAGGCAAAAGAATATAAAGATTTTCATAAATTGTCGGTTCTCTCTAAAGTGATGATGCTTATAGGTTTATTATCAATGTTAGTTTTAAGATGATGTTAGAGAATATAAAAAAATATAATGTCGTTCTTGCTTCAAAATCGCCAAGAAGACAGGAACTTCTTAAAGGAGTTGGCTTGGAATTTTCAGTTTTGACAAAAGATGTTGATGAGTCTTATTCTCCAGAAATATCGGTTTTTGATGTGGCTCCTTTTTTGAGTTACAAGAAGGCGAAGGCTTTTGAAGAAAGCGAACTTCCTGAAAATTATATGGTTATTACAGCAGATACAGTGGTGATTGTCGGTGATAAGATTCTTGGAAAACCAAAAGATTATGATGATGCGTGTAATATGCTGCGCTTGATTTCTGGGAAGAAACATTCTGTCGTTACTGGTGTTACTGTTCGTACAAAAGAAAAGGTCAAGACTTTCTCGGCAACATCGAAAGTTTCTTTTGAAGTGCTTGATGAAGAAGAAATTAGATATTATGTCGATACATATAAACCTTTTGACAAGGCTGGCTCATACGGAATTCAGGAGTGGATTGGTTATATTGGTGTTAATAGTGTAGAAGGCTCATATTTTAATGTGATGGGCTTGCCAACGCAGAAGTTGTATAAGTTATTAAAAACTTTTTGTTAATGTTTTTTGTGATAAAATGAAGTATTATATCATAGCAGGTGAAGCCTCTGGTGATTTACACGGAGCAAATTTAATAGCATCATTGAAGAAAAAAGATTCTCGTGCCAAGATTCGAGCATGGGGAGGAAACTTGATGAAAAAACAAGGTGCTACATTGGTAAAACATTATCGCGACCTTGCTTTCATGGGCTTTGTTGAGGTTCTGCTGCATCTGAGAACTATATTGAGAAACCTTAGATTTTGCAAAAGAGATATTATGAGATTCAAACCGGATGCGATTATTCTTATTGACTATCCTGGTTTTAACATGAAGATTGCAAAATTTGCCCATAAACATGGTATTAAGGTCTATTATTATATCTCGCCTCAGGTCTGGGCTTGGAAGAAACGTCGTGTTCATACTATTAAGGAGGTGGTCGACAAGATGTTGGTGATACTTCCTTTTGAAAAAGATTTCTATGATGAATATCGCGTTGATGCTCATTTCGTTGGACATCCGCTCCTTGATGAGTTGTCAAAAGTGAGATATATAAATAAGAATAATTTCGTTAGACAAAATAAACTTAATTCAAAGAAAGAAATTATTGCTCTTCTGCCAGGAAGCCGTAAGCAAGAGGTTGGCAGAATGCTTGAGGTAATGCTCAAGGTGGTGGATAAATTTCCTGAATATCAGTTTGTTATTGGATGCGCACCTTCTTTGCCAGAAGAATATTATAAATCTTTGATTGGAAATGAAAATGTTCAACTGGTCTTTAATAAAACATATCAGTTGCTGCAGGTGGCTAGCGCTGCATTGGTTACATCTGGAACTGCAACATTAGAAACGGCTTTGTTATATGTGCCTGAAGTTGTTTGTTATAAGGGTAATAAAATATCATATCTTATAGCGAAGAATCTTATTAAGGTCAAATATATAAGCCTCGTAAATCTTATTATGGATAAACCTGTTGTGAAAGAGTTGATACAAAATGATTTGACTCCAGAAAATGTAGAGGCGGAATTGAAACAACTGCTCACAAATCATAAGGTGCAACGTCAGTTGCTAGATGATTATGAGGACCTCAGATATAAACTGGGAAACGCAGGTGCTTCGAACAACGCGGCTACAATTATCTTCGATGATTTGAATAAAAAGAGTAAATGATTCTTAATAAATTTTAACGTAAAATATTGTTATTCAATATTTGATGATTTAAAATTATTTGTATATTGCATCATGAACCCAAAATTTATGATGCGATATGATATCTTGGTTTAAATATCCGTTTATCAGATTGTTACTTCCTTTTGCAATTGGAATTTATATTTCTTTTGCCTTTTCTGATGTGATAATTGAAAAGAAATCTGTCATTTTTTTGTTAATGATTTTTTTGATATTGTTGTCATCATTAATACTTGTTTCAATATTTGTTAAGAATTATCGCTTCCGTTGGATTTTTTCTGTCATACTGTATTTATACCTATTATTATCAGGAATTTCTTTAGTTAAAGTTAGGGGATATCATCTGAATGTCAATGATATATCAAAAATAGAGAATATTCCTAAATATTATCTGGCGCGACTGTGTGAATGTCCTTCTCTTAAAGAAAAGTCAGTTAAGGTTATGTTGGATGTCTATGCTTTTGAGAATAATGATAATATTAAAAGCATTGATTCTAAAGTCGTGGCGTATTTTGAGAAAAATGATAAGTCGCTTAATCTTAAATATGGTGATTGTATTTTAATCCTAAAGAATCCGGAGTTGGTGGAGAAGCCTCCTAACCCAGAGCAATTCGATTATAAAGATTATCTATATAAAAGAGGTGTGACTCATCAGGTTTATCTCAAATCTGATGCTTGGATGCATATGGCTTGCAATAAGTCTAATCCAGTGTATAGATTTTCCTATTGGCTTCGCGATTTTCTGTTAGAAAGCATTCAAAGTCTTGGCGTAACAGAAGATGAATATGCGGTGGCTGCTGCAATCTTGCTAGGTTATGATGATAGCCTGCCGTATGAGCTTCGACAGAAATATGTGGCTGCAGGTGCGATGCATATTCTTTGCGTGTCGGGACTTCATGTGGGTGTGGTGTTTATGGTGTTTTCGTATATGCTCTTCTTTCTTGATGATAGAAAGAAAGGACAGCGAATTGTCAAACAATCAATATTGCTAGTTCTGATTTGGTTTTATGCCTTACTTGCAGGCTTGGCTCCTTCAATATTGAGGGCGACTATAATGCTTTCTTTCGTGATAGTAGGAAATGTCATCAATAGGAAAGGGGTACTGATGAATTCTTTGGCGGCTTCGGCTTTTATCTTGCTGTGCATAAACCCAGCAAACCTTTTTGATATTGGATTTTTATTGTCGTATACAGCTGTAATTGGAATTGTGGTGCTGCAAAAACCTATTTCTAGAATGCTTTATTCCAGATATAAGATTGTTAATAAAATTTGGGAAATAACGTCAGTGACTATCGCAGCTCAGATTGCTACTGTGCCATTTACTATTTATTATTTTCATCAATTCCCGATATATTTCTGGCTGAGTAATCTTTTTATGACGCCAATATCTTCAGTCGTTATAATTGGAGGAATGATAATGTTGCTTGTCTCTTTTATTCCTTATATTAATAATGTGGTGGCTTTTGTTGTCTCGAAAATGATTTTTGTCATGAATTATGTGGTGTCGTGGATTGAGAATTTGCCGAATTCGATAATAAAAGGTCTTTATATAAACGAAGTGCAGTTTGTTCTTCTTTTGCTGATATTATTAGCGTTGTTATTGATGGTTGGACTGAGAAATAAGAAGATGTTGTATTATATGATGATAATGTCATGTTGCTTTTTATTTGTCAATATTGATAAATTTATTAAGCAAAATAAGCAAAAAGAAATGGTAATTTATTCAATTAATAATGCCACGGTGATAGATTTTATCGAAGGAAGAAGCCATATTTTGATTTCTGATAGTACTTTTTTTAATGATAAATCTTCTTTTTCTTATAATATTGAAAATTTTTTGGTGAAAAAAGGTGTTTTTTATGATGAGAAAAGGGTGCTTCTTTGTGATAATTTTGACGGGAATTTTGTGAAAAAACGAAAAAGTGTCGTAATTTTTGGTAAAAATGCCATCGGAATGTCCGATGGAAGCGATTTTTTTAAGGAAGAGATTGCATATAAAATCCCCTTAAATTACATGCTTGTTTATGGTCGTAAACGACAATCGTTGGTTTCTTTGCTAAATATATATAAGTTTGATAATCTGATAATTAGTTCTGATGTTCCAAGGTATTTAGCGGCGGAATTGATAAAAGAAGCAGGCGAATTGGGCATAAAATATCATGATGTAAGAGAAAAAGGAGTATTTTTTGTAAAATAATTTTTTTAAAAAATATTTTATTGATAATCAATAAGATGAAAAATAATTTCAAAAAAAGTGAATTTTTTTTAAAAAAATGCTTGCAGATATGAAAAAAGGTCGTATCTTTGCACCCGTAATCAACAACGAACAACAGAAGTTGAAAACAAAAAAAGATGGTGCTGTAGTTCAGTTTGGTTAGAATGCCTGCCTGTCACGCAGGAGGTCGCGAGTTCGAGTCTCGTCAGCACCGCGAAAGCCTCTCAAATTTGAGAGGCTTTTTCGTTTTATAGTCTCCACGTATTTTTTTGCCTCCACGGATCTCAAGGATTTGCACGTATCTTTTTTATTACTCATCTTTAATTCCTCATACCCTCAAATCCTCATACCCTCAAATCCTAACTATAAAAATAATTCCTAACTCCTAACTCCTAACTCCTAATTATTCTTATTTTTGCATAAACATCTTTCGTTATGATAAATAAGATAAAATCTCTGGCAAAGGAATTGAAAAATGACATTATTGGTGTTAGACGTCATATGCATCAGTTTCCATGCTTGAGTTTTGAGGAATATGAAACTGCTCAGTTCATTCATGCTTTGCTTGATTCATGGAATATAGAACATGAATTCTTGACAGAGACAGGAATTGTTGCAACTATACAAGGCAGAAATCCTGAAAAGAAAACGATAGCACTTCGTGCCGATATCGATGCTCTTCCAATACAAGAGAAAAACGAATGCCAATATAAATCCACTATCGATGGCGTGATGCATGGCTGCGGTCATGACGCTCATGCTGCGATGTTGTTGGGAGTGGCAAATGTCTTAAATCATCTGAAAGATGACTTTGAAGGAACCATAAAACTGATTTTCCAACCTGGAGAAGAAAAACTTCCAGGAGGTGCTTCCGTCATGATTGAAAATGGTGTCTTGAAAGATGTAGATTTGATTATTGCGCAACATGTCTATCCTGACCTTCCTTGCGGCGAAGTGGGATTTCATGCCGGTGAATTCATGGCTTCCTGCGATGAGATAAACATTACTATAAAAGGAAGAGGCGGACATGCGGCTAAGATAAAAGAACGCGACAACACCACAGTCGCTGCTGCTAAACTGCTGTGCGCCATATCAGAACTCAGCTCCGAGTTTAACAAAGAACAAAGAAAAAATCCTATCATAATAGCGTTCGGAAGTTTTATCGCCGACGGCACTTACAACGTAATTCCTAACGAAGTGACGCTCAAAGGAACAATGCGCACTTTTGATGAAAACGACAGGAAAACTATTAAGAACAAGATAAAGGAGCTTTGTGCAGAAGTGGCTTCATCGTTTAATGTAGAAACTGATTTATTTATAGAAGAAGGTTATCCGGTCTTGATAAATGACGTTAGTCTTACAAATTCATTGAAAAATAAAGCTGTTGACTTCATGGGAGAAGAAAAGGTGAAAGATATTCCTCAGCTAATGACGGCAGAAGACTTCGCTTGGTATTCGCATCAAACAAAAGCCTGCATGTATCGTATCGGTACTTCTAATATTGAAAAAGGTATTGTCTCCAAGCAACACACCCCGACTTTCGATATTGACGAAGACGCCTTGGAAATAGGAATGGGACTGATGGCGTGGTTGGCGGTGAAGAGTTAGAAATAAATTGTTAAACCATTAAAAATATTTGTTATGAAATCAAACCAAAGTTTACAGAAACAAGATGAAAAATTACAGAATGTATTATATAACGATGCATGTGTAATTATTGAACAAGCTAAGATTGTTGCTTACAAATCAGTAGATGAAATATTGATAAAGCGTAATTGGTTGTTGGGAATGCGTATTCAGCATGAAGTTTTAAAGGATCAGCGTGCGGAATATGGAGAGCAGGTGATTAAGACTTTAGCTAAGGATTTGACAGAGAAGTATGGGCATGGATTTCAAAAGAGGAATTTGTATCATTTTGTAGATTTCTATGTTAAATTCTGTGATATTTTTGTTGTAAAATGCAATGAATTTGAAAAAGATACGATTGTGAACTCACTGCGTTCACAATCGTCAGAAGGAGACATATTTCATTTGTTGATGCCTAAATCTTCTATACGTTTGTCTTGGACTCATTATCGTATAATTTTACAAGAATCAGATACTGAGGCTCGCGCTTGGTATGAAAATGAAGCTGCTAATGAGATGTGGGGAACTAGAACTTTGCAAAGAAATGTTAGTACGCAATATTATCATCGTTTGTTGAAATCTCAGAATAAAGAAGTTGTTCGTAATGAAATGAAAGAGAAAACTTCATCTTTACAAGATAAATTGGAGTATCTCAAAAATCCAGTAATAGCGGAGTTTCTTGGCTTTAAAAATAATCCTGATTATACGGAAAGTACCTTGGAAAAAGGTATCATCGACCATTTGATTCCTTTTCTTATGGAGTTGGGAAAAGGATTTGCTTTCGTTGATAGACAAAAACATATTCATACAGAAAAGCAGGATTATTACATTGATTTGGTGTTCTATAATTATCATTTACAATGTTTTGTTTTGGTTGATCTTAAAACGACAAAGTTGAGCTATCAAGATGTTGGACAAATGGATATGTATGTAAAGATGTATGATGAATTGATACGTCCCGATGGGCATAATCATACAATAGGTATATTGCTTTGTGCGGATACTGATGAGGATGTTGCTCATTATTCTGTTCTGAATGGTAGTGACCAGCTTTATGCTGCAAAATATCTGACGTTTTTGCCGACAAAAGAAGAGCTTCGTCGTGAGATAGAACAACAAAAAGAATTTTATCGCCTAAAATGTGAAAGTGGTTTTGATTGTTGATATAAAAAAGTTTAAATTTGTAGACTCAGACACTGAACACTTAGTGTCTTGGTGACTTGGAGTCTCGGCGACTTAAAGCTCTTACAGCAAAATATTAACCAATAAAAAATAAACCATGAAAAAGCTATCCTTATTTTTAGTTGCGCTCGCGATGGTGTTAGTGTCATGTAAGCCAGAACAACCAAAAGTTGTGACGACAGAGGTTACAGAAATAACAGTGAACTCAGCGGTATGCGGAGGTGGTGTGTCAGACGGAGGTGGTGCTGCTATTGTAGAAAGAGGATTTTGTTGGAACACAGAAAGAAAGCCTACAGTTTTAGATTTCTGTGTAAAAGATACAGAAAGTGGACTAGGAAGCTTTACATTAAATATCCCAAATCTCGCTCCCAATACTCAATACTACATAAGAACATATGCTGTAAATGCAAATGGTGTTGCAGGTTACGGCGAGGAAAAGAGTTTTACAACTAACGATTATGCTTACGTTGACCTTGGCTTAAGTGTTAAATGGGCAACATGCAATGTTGGAGCAAATACTCTAGAAGAATACGGAGATTATTTTGCATGGGGCGAGACGACTACAAAGAGCGATTACTCAAGTTCAAACTGCCCAACCTATGGACTTAGTATTTCACAGTTGCAAACGCAAGGCTATATAGACGGAGAAGGTAATTTAACAGCGCAATACGATGCGGCATGTGTCAACTGGGGCGGAAAATGGAGAATGCCTACAAAAGCAGAGATGCAAGAATTGGAAGATAAATGCACTTGGACATGGACGATACAGAATGGTGTTAAAGGCTATAAGGTTACAGGCCCTAACGGCAATTCTATCTTCCTTCCTGCTGCGGGCTTCCGTTACGGGTCTTCGCTCTACAAAGCTGGAAGCTGCGGTAGCTATTGGAGTTCGACGCCTGACGAGGACGACCTCATCGCGTACAGCCTCGACTTCTATAGCGACTATCACGACACGCACTACAGCAGCCGTGACGTCGGTCTATCAGTGCGCTCTATTTTAGAATAAAAGCGAAGCGCTTGGTTTAATGCATAATTCATAATGCATAATTGGGGTGTTGCTCTGGTAAGGGTGACACCTTTTTTTAAATTGAAAATATTGTAGAGACGCGTCAATGTGTCCTGCAAAAAATAAATAAACATTGACATGTCTTTTGGGGGATACGGATGTTGGATGTCTCGTCCTTTCAGGGCCTCAACTCCTCATTAAAAATCTGTTGTCTTTAAAAAAAGTTCAAAAGCCAATAGCCAAAAGTCTTAGTTCAAAAAAACTTTAGCCTTTAGCCTTTAGCCTTTAGTCAAAATCATTATCTTTGTAAAAAATATCTCTATGAAAATCTTAGTGACATACGCTTTCGATGAGGAAGTTCTTCCTTTTGAATTACAAGGTGTTGATATTACATTCCTTAGGACGGGAATGGGTAAGGTGCTCTCGGCTTTTAACTTGACGAAGGCTCTTTGTGAAGACAAATACGAGCTCGTCGTTAATGTCGGTACTGCCGGCACTCTGAATCATAATGTAGGCGATATTTTCGTGTGTCATCGTTTTGTGGATAGAGACTTGGAAAAAATCGTCCTTCCTCATGTGTGTTCTGATATTTCATTTCCTGAGAAGGTCGGAATTGATGTCATCGATAGATATGAGAAAGTCGGCGTCAGCAACACTGGCGACAGCTTCGTGACAGAAGTGGGTAATTTTACAGGTGATGTCATCGATATGGAGGCTTTCGCTCAGGCTCATGTGTGTAAGCTGATGGGCGTGAATTTCGTCGCAGTGAAATATATAACTGACATCATCGGTCAGAATTCAAGAGAGGTTTGGTTGGACAAGCTTCGTGACGCTCGCGAGGCATTAAAAGAATTTTTCGCATGAACTTATTAGATTGGCTTCCGATAACAAAGAAAGAGACCGACTTACGCGGATGGGACGAAGTCGATATCGTGATTATCACTGGCGACGCATACGTCGACCATCCTGCTTTCGGCGCTGCTGTGATAGGTCGCGTCCTTGAACATCACGGCTACAAGGTAGCTCTGATTCCGCAGCCTAACTGGCGCGATGACCTCCGTGACTTCAAGAAATTCGGCAGGCCACGTCTTTTCTTCGGCATCTCTGCCGGCGCCATGGACTCGATGGTGAACCATTACACTGCTAACAAGCGCCTGCGCTCCAACGATGCCTACACCCCAGGCGGCGAAGCGGGCTTCCGTCCTGACTATGCGACGATAACATATTCCAACATACTGAAAAAATTATATCCAGATGTTCCAGTCATCATCGGCGGCATCGAAGCTTCCTTGCGAAGAGTGACGCATTACGACTACTGGGCTGACGAGTTGAAACCTACTATCATGCTCGACTCTAAAGCCGACCTCGGCGTCTATGGCATGGGCGAGCTTGGCATAGTGGAGATTGCCAAAGCTCTGGATAATGGTAAAAAAATTGAAGATATAACGGATATTCCTCAGACTTTCTTCCTTAAGAAAAAATCGCAGAATGTGAAATGTGAATGGAACGACTTGCGCCTCGTCTCTCATGAGGAATGTCTGAAAGATAAGAAAGCTTACGCTTCAAACTTCAAAAACGTAGAGATAGAATCTAATAAGAAGAAAGCGAATCGTCTGCTTCAAGATGTGTGCGATTGCACCTTATACATAAATCCTCCTTATCCTACGATGACGGAATCTCAAATCGATGCTTCTTTCGATTTGCCTTACACTCGTCTTCCGCATCCTAAGTACGCGAAGCGTGGTGTGATTCCGGCTTACGAGATGATTCGTCATTCGGTTAACATCCATCGCGGATGTTTCGGTGGCTGTGCTTTCTGTACTATTTCGGCGCATCAGGGTAAGTTCGTGGCTTCAAGAAGCAAGGCTTCTATCATGAAGGAAGTGAAGCAAGTCACGGAAATGGAAGACTTCAAAGGTTATATCTCCGACCTCGGCGGCCCGTCAGCTAATATGTATCGCATGAAGGGAAAAGATGAGAGTCTTTGTGAGAAATGTATTCGTCCGACATGCATACAGCCTAACGTTTGTAAGAACTTAGACACGAATCATCATCCGTTGATTGAACTTTATAAGGAAGTGGATAAATTGCCTAAGGTGAAAAAAGCGACTATCGGTTCGGGTATTCGTTATGACTTGTTCTTGACAAACGAAGACCCTTCGGGAAAATTGGGTTACGATGAATATTTCGAGCAGCTGATGAAACGTCATGTCAGCGGTCGTTTGAAAGTCGCTCCTGAACATTCCAGCGACGAGGTCTTGAAACTGATGCGTAAGCCTTCGTTCAATCTCTTCGTGAAACTGAAAAAGAAATTCGATAAGGTAAATGAGAAATATCGTCTCAACCAGCAGCTGATACCTTACTTTATATCTAGCCATCCAGCATGTACTTTGACCGATATGGCAGAGCTTGCAGTGAAGACAAAAGAGCTTGGATATAAGTTAGAGCAGGTTCAGGATTTCACCCCAACGCCTATGACATTGGCTACGGAGATTTATTATTCTGGTTATGATCCTTATAGCTTGAAACCAGTCTTCGTTGCGAAGACAAAACAAGAGAAATTAGACCAGCAGAGATTCTTCTTCTGGTACAAGCCAGAGAACCGTCAGTATGTGAAAAACGCCCTGCGTAAAATAGGCAAGGCGTTATGGATTGATAAACTCTTTAGAAATTAATTCATAATTCATAATTATTGTTTGTTGATTATGCATTATGAATTGTGAATTATGCATTATTCAATGACCAAGCGGAATCCAGTGTTATAGTCGCGGTAGTGGATACCTTGTTTGTAGCGAGCTGTCACTCTAGCTTGTTGAGCGTTGGTGTTCCAGCTGCCGCCACGGAATACTTTGTGGCCAGTGTAAGCTTCGCCAGAAGTGATGGTGTCGCATACTGTAGAATAGTCGTAGTACCAGTTGCTGCACATTTCCCATACGTTGCCGCTCATGTCGTAGATGCCTAAGATGTTAGGGTTTTTCTTTCCGATTTCAGAACATTTGTCGCTGTTCTCGTCAATCCATGCGAATTCGATGACGTTATTGCCGCCAGCGTATAATGCGTAATTTGTATCTTTACCGCCTCTCGCTGCATATTCCCATTGGGTTTCTGTTGGAAGAGTGAAGTTCAAGCCTGTGTATTCGTTTAACTTGCCGATGAAAGTCTCGACTTCTTCGAAAGAAATTCTGTAAGCAGGGTAGTTGTCGCCTTTGCCGAATTCATCTTCCCATTGGTCGAACTCATCGACTCTGTCGTTATGTTTGCCCATGATGGCTTTCCATAGGTTTTGTGTTACCTCGTATTTGTTGATGTAAAATTCTCCTACTGTCACTTCGTGAACTGGAGATTCAAGGCTTGTGGCGTTTTCGTCGTAGTTATTATATATGACGGAATCCTTTTGTGCACCCATATAGAATGTGCCAGCCTCGACTTTTACCATATTGGAAATCATCTCTTTAACGGCATCTTGTTCTTTCTTGTTCAAATCGCCACTCCAATTGATGTCAAAACCATTGACGGTTTCAGTTCCGGTACTTCCATTGTTGCATGACTGTAATGCTAAAATGCAACATAAAACTATTAATAATTTTTTCATAATATTATGATAATAAATGATTTAATTCTGATGTTAAAAGACGACGTTATTAATAATGACATCTTATATTTCGGTCGTAAAGATAATTATTTTTTTAATAGGTAAGACTTTAACAAAAATAAAATATTGTCGCAAATTAGTTCTTTAGTTTTTTGTCTTTCGTTATCTTTGCATATAAAAATCATTAGAGATGAAGAAACTGTTTTATATTGACGCTTGCTTGAGGAGTGGCTCTAACACCAAGAAGATTGCTGATGCTATTATTGGTAAATTGTCTGAAAAATACGAGATTGAGACTGTCAGATTATCAGATTGTTCTTTTCCTGTCGTGAAAAATGATATTTTAAATGAAAGGAATAATGGCTATGTGCCAGAAGAATATGTAGCGATGGCAAAGAAACTTGCCGCTGCTGACCGACTTGTGATTGCATCTCCTTTCTGGGATATGAGTTTTCCAAGTGCACTGAAAGTGTTTTTTGAAAACATGTCACTTTTCAACGTGACTTTCGCAAGTAATGAAAAAGAATGTTACGGATTATGCAAAGCGGAAAAAGTGCTTTATATCACGACAAGAGGAATGAACATCAGCACTGGAGATGAGCTGGAGCAAGCTACGCCTTACATCAAAGCGCTGAGCAGACTCTGGGGACTCGGCGAGTTGTATGTTGTTTCTGCACAAAACATGGATTATAGTACAGAAGAGCAAAAAGAGTCAAAAATCAAAGATGCTATTGAAGAAGGATTGAAATTGGGTGAGGAATTTTGAAAGACATTTAGACTTTAATTTATGGAACGCGACATCGCTCTGAAAAAAATGATTCATTATTGCGACTATCAAGACCGTTGCAAGAAGGAGATTTTTACAAAACTCGACACTTTCGAACTTGATTATGATGACAGAAAATACATCGTTGATTTTCTTAATGACGAAGGATTTATCAATGATGAACGTTATTGTCGTTCTTTTGTGAAAGGTAAGCTGAATCTGAAAAAATGGGGCGTCAATAAAATAAAACTTTCTTTAATAACTAAAGGCATCGATAGAGAAATCATTGACGATGTCCTTTCAGAAATAGATAAGGATTCTTATAAAGAAGAACTTGTCAATCTTTTGAAAAATAAAAAGATAAATGAAGATGACCCATACAAACGCAAGGCGAAACTTATAAGATATGCCGTCGGAAAAGGATATTCGCTTTCGATGGTGATGGAAATAGTTAATGGCAATGAGCAATGAGCAGTGAGCAACGAGCAATGAGCTCATTTCTCAAAGCTCGTAGCTCGAGGCATAAAAAAAAACTTGTGTTTTTGAGGAATAATCTATAAATTCGCAAAGATTTTACTAACTAAAACTTTGTATCATGTTAAATAAATTATTCGGTTTTGATTCAAAAAAGCACAATGTTCGTACTGAGATTGTTGCAGGTATCACTACTTTTCTTACAATGTCATACATCCTTGCGGTAAACCCTTCGATGTTCGGTCTTCTTGAAGGTATGCCTGCTGGTGCAGTGTTTACGACCACAGCTTTGGCCGCTATCATTGGCACTCTTGCGATGGCGTTTTTTGCAAAATTACCTTTTGGCCTTGCTCCTGGTATGGGACTTAACGCATTCTTCGTTTTCTCGGTCTGCATGGGAATGGGCTATTCGTGGCAGTTCGCCTTGACAGCGGTATTCATCGAAGGTCTCATATTTATTTTGTTGACAGTGACTAATATCCGTGAAGCTATTGTCAATGCTATCCCAAAGAACCTGCGTTATGCAGTGGGCGGCGGTATCGGACTTTTTATAGCTTTTATCGGAATGCAGAACGCGGGCATCATCGTTAAAGATGCCGCAACTATTGTGGCTCTTGGTGATATCACTTCCGGTACGGCATTGCTCGCGATGATAGGCCTTGTAATCACTGGCGTTCTTTACGCCCTTAATGTAAAAGGTGCGATGCTCATCGGAATCCTTGCAACAACAGTCATCGGTATCCCAATGGGAATCACGGAGTTTAAAGGCGTAGTGTCAACACCAGAATCGATAGAACCTATCTTCTGTAAGTTTGAATGGGGTAATATATTCACTCTCGATATGCTTGTAGTGGTGTTTACCTTCCTTTTCATTGATATGTTCGACACTATCGGAACGCTTATCGGTGTCAGCACAAAGGCAAATATGGTCGATGAAAACGGACGTATCCCTAATCTGAAACAAGCTTTCATGGCTGATGCTATCGCCACTACAGCTGGTGCTGTCCTGGGAACTTCAACAACTACTACATATGTGGAGAGTGCAGCTGGTGTAGCACAGGGTGGTCGCACTGGACTCACGGCGTTTTCAATAGCATGTTGTTTTGCAATAGCATTGTTCTTCTCGCCATTGTTCCTCTCGGTTCCAGCGGCGGCAACTGCTCCGGTCCTTATTCTCGTCGGCATGCTTATGATGGAACCTGTCAGAAACATCGACTTCGATGACGCTACAGAAGCGATACCAAGTTTCATCACACTTGTTATGATGCCTCTCGCTTATTCAATCTCTGCTGGTATTATGATTGGAATGATTTCTTACGTTGTGGTAAATCTCTTCTGCGGTAAGTTTAAGAAACTCACACCGGCAATGTATATTCTTGCAATATTGTTTATATTGAAATACATCTTTATATAAAATCTCAGAAATTCAAAATCTCATAACCACAGAAAACTTTGAAGTTTTGAGGTTTTGAATTTTTAACAAAAAAACTTGTAGTCTTGTAGTCATGTTGACTTGTAGTCTTTTTTTGTATCTTTGCAAATCAATAATTTTTAATCTCAATATTAATGGTAACAATAGAAAACTGCAAAGAGTTAAGTAAGAGGATTGAATCCTTGAGGAGGTATCTTTGACATCGACGGTAAGTTGATGCAGATTAAAGAATTAGACGAACAGACCAATGCTGATGGTTTCTGGGATGACCCTAAAAACGGCAAGATTATCATGCGTAAGATGCGCGATGTCAAGAGTTGGGTGACAGCTTACGATGATATCGTGAAAGCTAACGAAGACCTCGGCGTGTTGTTCGATTTCGCTAAAGAAGGCGAAGCAGAAGAGGAGGAAGTTGATAAACAATATGAAGAGACAATACGTCTCGTTGAAGAACTCGAGTTTAGAAACATGCTTCATGAAGAAGCTGACCAGATGAGCTGCGTGCTAAAGATTAACTCTGGTGCTGGTGGTACAGAGTCGCAAGACTGGGCACAGATGCTCATGCGTATGTATCTCCGCTATGCTGAGTCTCATGGTTATAAGGTGAGAATAAGCAACTTGATTGATGGTGACGAAGCTGGTATCAAGACTGTCACAATGGAAATCGACGGCGACTATGCTTACGGTTATCTTAAAGGTGAAAACGGCGTGCATCGTCTCGTCCGCGTTTCTCCTTACAACGCACAAGGCAAGCGTATGACATCATTCAGCTCTGTCTTCGTGACACCTCTCGTCGACGATTCTATTGAAGTCGTTATCGACCCTTCAAAAATCTCTTGGGACACATTCCGTAGCGGTGGAGCAGGCGGACAAAACGTTAACAAAGTGGAGTCTGGCGTGCGTCTCCGTTATCAATATAAAGACCCTTACACAGGCGAAGAAGAAGAAATCCTCATCGAAAATACAGAGAGCCGCGACCAACCTAAGAACAGAGAAAACGCTATGCGTCTCTTGAAGTCTCAACTCTATGATAAAGAACTTCAACATCGTATGGAAGAGAAAAATAAGATTGAAGCTGGTAAGAAAAAAATCGAATGGGGCTCACAAATCAGAAGCTACGTCTTCGATGACCGCCGCGTGAAAGACCACAGAACAAACTTCCAGTCAAGCAACGTACAAGGCGTGATGGATGGTAAGATAGATGAATTCATCAAGGCATATCTGATGGAATTCGGACAACAAAGTTAATTAATTCATAATGCATAATTCATAATGCATAATTAGTGATGAGCCGTGAGCTGTGAGTTATGAGCAATTGCTCGATGCTCGATGCCCATGGCTCATCGCTTTTTTAAAAAATAGTTTCAAAACAATTTTCAGTTTTCAGTTTTCAATTTTCAATTTAAATATGGTAACATTCTCAATAGCATTAGTAATACTCGTCTTAGGATATTTCATCTACGGAAGATATATAAGCCGTATGTTCGGCGTTGACGAGAAACGCGCCACTCCGGCTGTGACAAAAAACGATGGCGTCGATTATATAGAGATGCCTACATGGAAGATATTCATGATACAGTTCCTTAACATCGCTGGACTTGGTCCTATCTTCGGTGCTATCATGGGAGCGAAGTTTGGTACTTCGTCATATTTATGGATTGTATTCGGAACTATATTCGCTGGCGCAGTGCATGACTATCTCTCAGGAATGGTGTCGTTGCGTAACGATGGCGCAAGTCTGCCGCAGATTGTAGGAAAATATCTTGGAAAGAGAACAGAAAAAGTGATGATAGCCTTTACCGTATTATTGATGGTACTCGTCGTCGCTGTCTTTGTGCTTCAGCCAGCGCAACTTATCGCAGGTATGACGCCAACAAATCTCAACGTATATTTCTGGGTTGTGGTGATTTTCGCTTATTATCTCATCGCTACAATCTTGCCAATAGATAAAGTCATTGGAAATGTTTATCCTCTCTTCGGCGGAGCCTTGATGTTCATGGCGATAGGAATCCTTGTAGTACTTTTCATAAAACAACCAGCGCTGCCAGAGATGTGGAACAGCTTCGGAACCAAATATGAAGCAGGTCCTATATTCCCTATGATGTTCATCTCGATTGCATGTGGTGCCATCAGTGGATTTCACGCTACACAGTCGCCACTTATGGCACGTTGTCTTAAAAACGAAAGACACGGCAGACCAGTGTTCTACGGAGCTATGGTCGTTGAAGGCATCGTCGCTTTGATATGGGCTGCCGCCGCAACAGCATTCTTCCAAGAACACGGAACCAACTTCACTGCAGCTCAAGTCGTTGATTTTATCTGTAAAGACTGGCTCGGAATATTAGGTGGAATATTAGCAATCCTTGGTGTCATTGCAGCACCAATCACTTCTGGCGACACAGCTATGCGTTCGGCACGACTCATACTCGCCGATATGCTGCACATGGAACAGAAGAGCATCTCGAAACGACTCTTATTATGCCTTCCTTTATTCGTAGCTTCACTCGGATTGCTTATCTTCAGTATCTTAAATGCCAACGGCTTCACTATAATATGGCGTTACTTCTCATGGTGCAACCAGACATTGTCGGTGTTCACACTTTGGGCTATTACGGTTTACCTCGTCCTTGAAAAGAAAAACTATTTCGTGACATTATTGCCAGCACTCTTCATGACATGCGTTGTCACGACATACATATGTATCGCACCAGAAGGATTCAGACTGAACGAGACATTATCTTACGTAATAGGTGGAGTAATGACATTAGCAGCGATGTTTCTTTTCGCAAAATGGAAAAATGGTTTGAAGTTTAAAGCTTAAAGTTCAAAGTTCAGAGCTCAGAGTTCAAAGTTCAAAATTGTGCATTATGAATTATGAATTATGCATTAACGACAGTGTCAAGGATTTTATAAAAAAGCATCTGAATGACGATGTCAACAAACTGGCTTTGTCTAAATTTCCTGAAGAAGTTGATAAGCAGTTTGTCATCAGGCAGATTCAGGCTAGACAGGTTTTGAGCAAGAAGTTGCCATCATGGGCGGCAAACGACGAACTCATTTTCCCTAAGAAACTATCGTTGGAACAATGTTCTTCCGAACTCACTGCAAAATATAAAACATCTTTGTCCTCGAAACTTCACGAAATGACCCTAAAAGGATTTAGTGAAGATTCGTGTGATTTAGCGGATGAAAAAATATCCACGAAACTTCACGAAATGTCACGAAAAGAGTTTTGTGAGAATTCGTGTGATTTAGCGGATGAAAAAGAAATTAGTGAAGATTCGTGCAATTTAGCGGATGAAAAAGAGATTAGTGCCGATTCGTGCGATTTAGTGGACAAAAAAAGAATCTTAGTGGACCTCACTGGCGGCATGGGTGTCGATACCGCTTTTCTCTCTGATAATTTCGATAAAACGTTTTACGTTGAAATGCAAGAAGAACTATGCGAGATGGCTCGGCATAACTTCAAGATTCTTGATAAAAACATTGAAGTCATCAACGACAACGCTGAGCATTTCCTGACGACATGCGATGAAGTCGACTGCATCTATCTCGACCCTGCACGTCGTGATGAATACGGTCGTAAGATGGTATCACTCCACGACTGCTCTCCTGATGTGGCAGAGCTTCATGACATATTATTGAAAAAAGCCAAGAAAGTCTTGGTGAAAGTATCGCCGATGCTCGATATTGAGATGATAAAGAAAGAACTCACAGACATCACAGAGATACATGTCGTAGCAGTGAGAAACGAATGCAAGGAGATACTTTTAGAAATTCAGAAACTCAAAAACTCAAAAACTCAAAATCTCAGCAACTCAGCAACTCAACAACTCAGAATCTTAGCAATAGATTTGCGCGAGAACTGGAGCTTCTCTTTCACTGAAGACGAGGAACGTGACGCACAGTGGACTTTAGCTGATAGTGTTGGAAAATATCTTTACGAGCCTGGTGCCGCTTGTATGAAGGCCGGATGCTTCAAGCTTTTGTCGCAAAAATATAATTTGGATAAACTGCATAGAAACAGTCATCTCTATACATCAAATGGGTTGATTTCTGACTTCCCAGGAAGAATCTTTGAAGTTTTATGTGCTCTTCCTTTCGATAAGAAAACTAAGAAAGAAATCACTTCGATATGTCAACAGACAACGGATAACAGACAACAGACATTATCTGAAGATTTCC
>JBGVQR010000011.1:0-8675 GCA_045127605.1 Candidatus Limimorpha sp.
TTTTACGACAAATTATTTTTATCTTTGCCGAAAATTAAGAAAGTGTGAGAGTTGAGTTGTTTCATTCTCACTAGTATCAACCCCAATCGAAATCTCGCAAGAGATGGAGAATTAAAACTATTAAAATATGAATGCTAACGAACGTAATGAAATTGTGAAGCTTATACAGCCTAACATTTTGCCTAATGCTGTCGAGATTGAAGTTAAAGTGACAGAAGATGAACAAGTTATTGAACAGGTTTTACCAACAGAAGTTATGGGTAATGTCGCAGAAGAATTGGTAAATCTCGATATAATTTCTGATGATGACGATGAAAATGAAGAAGTTGAGACCGACTATGATTTCTCTGCTTTAAATAAATTAGAGTTGATAGAAATTTTAGAAGAGACAGTTCAGGATGCGGACGTTGTTAAGATAAAAGATAAAGTTGTTGCTATCAAATCTAACTTCTTGAGAATATGCAAAGAAGAAAGAGACAAAGAAATGGAGCAATTCATTTTGGATGGTGGCGACAAAGAAAACTACGAACACGTAGAAGATCCTTTGGAAGTACGTTTTAAAGCTGCTTTCAACATTTTCAGAGACAACAAACTGAAATATAATGAAGCCGTAGAAGAACAAAAAGTTGTTAACCTTCAACAAAAGAATGCTATCCTCGAAGAGCTTAAACAACTTATCAATTCTGAAGAAACCTTAAAGAAAACATACGACGAATTCCGTTCTCTCCAAGATAGATGGAAAGAAATCGGTCAAGTTCCTGCAACAGAGATTACAAACCTTTGGAATAACTATCATTTCTTGGTAGAAAAATTCTATGATAAAGTAAAAATCAATCGCGAGTTACGTGATTTAGACCTTAAAAAGAATTTAGAAGCTAAGATTGAGTTATGTGAAAAGACAGAAGAGCTTCTTCTTGAAAAATCTGTTGTAAAGGCTTTCAAACTTTTGCAAAAATATCATGACGAGTGGAAAGAAATAGGTCCAGTTCCACAAGAAAAGAAAGATGAAATCTGGGAACGTTTCAAAAACACTACAGATAAAATTAACCAAGTACGTCGTGAACATTATTCAAAAATCCAAGAAGAACAACAAGGTAATTACGATGCAAAAGCAGCTATCTGCGAAAAGATAGAAGAACTTCTCAATGATAATATCAATAGCATCGGCGCTTGGCAAAAGAAATCAAACGACGTCAATGAACTCTTCAAGCTTTGGAAGACTATTGGTCCAGCTCAAAAGAAACTCAATGATGAAATTTGGGCTCGCTTCAAAGGTTCTATGGATGCATTCTTCGCTAACAAAAAAGAATTCTTCAGCAGATTGAAAGAACAACAATTGGAAAATTATAACAGAAAATTACAATTGTGTGTTGAAGCTGAAGCTCTTGCTGACAGCAAAGAATGGAAGAAAGCTACAGACCGCATCAAGAAATTACAAGAAGAATGGAAGAAGATTGGTCCAGTGCCAAAACGTCATTCAGACAAAATCTGGAAACGTTTCCGTTCAGCATGCGACGCTTTCTTTACAAGCAAGTCAGAACATTTCAGTGGTATCAAAGGTGTTGAAGAAGAAAACCTCAGACTTAAGAGAGAACTTCTTGAACGTATCAAAGCATACGAAATCAAGGCTGAACGTTCAGAAAACATGGAAGCAATCAAGGCTTTCCAAAGAGAATGGATGGCTATCGGTTATGTTCCTATGAAATATAAAGACGCTACACAAGACGAGTATCGTAAATCTATCGACGCTTTGTTCGACAAGATGAAGTTCAACGAAAACGAAATCTCTACAGCTCAATACCGCAATATGGTTGAAGGCATGAAAGATGATCCTGAATCACGCGATAAAGTTAGAAGAGAACGTAACATCTTGACAAACAAGATTACAAAATTACGCGAAGAGATTAGCGTTTTGGAAAACAACATCGGATTCTTCTCAGGCAGCAAGCAGTCAGAAATCATGAGAGCTGAATATGAAAAGAAGATTAACAGAGCAAAGAACGATGTTAAAGTCTTGGAAGCTAAATTGAAAATACTTAACGAGCAGTAAATAAATTTTTTAAAGAGCTGTACGATTTGTGCAGCTCTTTGTTTTTTTTGATTATGGGCGCAAATACATTTGGAAATAATTTCAGTCTGACCATCTTCGGTGAATCGCATGGTGCTGCAATAGGTGGCGTCATCGATGGTTGTCCTTCAGGATTGTCAATAGATTTTAACATGATAGAGAAAGAACTGCAAAGAAGAAAGACAGGATTGAACTCGGCTATGTCGCAGAGAAAAGAATCTGATGAGGTCATTTTTCTTTCAGGAATATTCGAAGGCAAGACATTGGGAACTCCGATAGCTTTTATGGTGAAAAACGAAGATGCAAAGTCAGCTGACTATGAAAACATAAAAGATGTATATCGACCATCGCATGCAGACTTTACATACCAGCAGAAGTATGGCATACGCGACTACAGAGGAGGCGGGAGAAGCTCGGCAAGAACACTGCTGCCATGCGTAGTTGCTGGAGCCATCGCTAAACAGATACTGCAACAACATAATATAGAGATACGTTCATTCGTCACTCAGATAGGCGAGGAGAGAAGCACTGCTTTTTCGAATGATGAAATTATTGCCATATTAGATAAGGTGAAGAAGGAAAAGGACACGGTAGGTGCTGCGGTGCGTGTTGAGATAGATAATCTTCCTGCAGGTGTAGGAGAACCATATTTCAGAAAACTACAAGCCGTGTTAGCACATGCGATGTTCAGTATCAATGCGGTGAAAGGCTTTGAATACGGAGAAGGATTTCATGCTGCGAGTATGAGAGGATCAGAGTGTAATGATGCTTTCGTTAATGTAGACGGAAAGATAAGAACAAAGACCAATCATTCTGGTGGAATACAAGGCGGTATTTCCAACGGAGAGAAGGTGTATTTTAACGTAGCATTCAAGCCTATTCCAACGATAATGCAAACACAAAATACCGTGGATGTTAATGGTAACGAAATCGTTTATGAAGTAGAAGGACGTCATGATGTATGCGTTGTTCCACGGGTACTTCCAGTCGTGGAAGCGATGACAGCAATGGCGATTTTGGATTTTTGTCCGCTAATCTGCACTAATAAACACGAAAAAAATTAGTGAAGATTCGTGCCAATTCGTGGATAGAGAAAAACAATTCGTGGACTGAAAAATCATCCGCTAATCTACACTAATCAACACGAAAAAAATATTAGTGAAGATTCGTGCTAATTCGTGGATAGAGAAAAACAATTCGTGGACTGAAAAATCATCCGCTAATCTGCACTAATCAACACGAAAAAAATATTAGTGAAGATTCGTGTTAATTCGTGGATAGAGAAAAAACAATTCGTGGACAGAGAAAAAACAATTCGTGGATAGAAAAGACAAAAGAGTCGGGGGATTCCTCGACTCTTTCTGTAGTTGTTTTAGTTTTGTTAGTTGATGTAGTTATAAGTAGTGTTTTGAGTTGTTCGTTAGTTGGTGTTAGTCGTGTTAGTTTTGCTTAGTTGAAGTTCGCATTAGTGTTTTTAGTAGATATATTAGTCAGTGTCTGAGTCAGAGTTCAGTGTCAATCAATAATTGTCTCTTCTTGGTTCGAAGTATGCTTGTTCATGAGCGCAAGCTGGACACATCTTAGGAGCTGATTTTCCTTTGTGTACGTAGCCACAGTTACGGCATTGCCATTCGATTTCTTCGTCGCGTTCAAATACTTGGCCTGATTCAACGCGAGCGAGTAAGCGACGGTAACGTTGTTCGTGGAAAGCTTCTACTTCAGCGATTTTTCTCCATACAGTTGCTATTGCTGTGAAACCTTCTTCTTCAGCGATGCGAGCGAATTCAGGATACATGTCAGCCCATTCTTCGTTTTCGCCTTCAGCAGCAGCGCGTAAGTTTTCCATTGTTGTGCCGATTACGCCAGCTGGGAATGTAGCTGTGATTTCAAGCATTCCGCCTTCTAAGAATTTGAAGAAGCGTTCTGCATGTTCTTTTTCTTGTTCTGCTGTTTCTTCGAATACAGCTGCGATTTGTTCGTAACCTTCTTTACGTGCTTTTGATGCGAAGAATTTATAACGTGAACGTGCTTGTGATTCACCTGCAAATGATTTCAAAAGATTCTTTTCTGTTTGTGTGCCTTTTACGCTTTTCATGATTTAATGTTTTTTAAGTTATAGGATTAGTTTATTTACCTAACAAAGATATATTTTTTTTGTTCAATCTGAACATTTTTTTTATTAAAGTTCTACTTTCCAAAGTCCGTGGAGGTTGCAGTATTCGTAGACTGCCACTGCTTTCTCATCGCCGAGGTGAACCACAGCTACTGGCTCGTCTCTAAGGTCAACGCGGATACCGCCTCTTTCTGTTTCTACATATACGAAAGCGATGTGATGTTCTGGTAACATTGGGTGATGTACGCTTCCGACTTCGATCTTGATGATGTTGTCTTGTAAGTGTGTCACGACAGGGAGGTGTTTCTCGCCGCTTGCCTCGACTGTGTTAGGAACGAGTTCTTCCATTTTTTCGCCGCAGCAGAATACTGGTACATTTTTATCGACTATCATTTCTATTACGTTTCCGCAGTGATTGCATTTATAAAATTTTGTTGCCATAATGTTTCGTTTTATTAAGTTAATGTTAGTTTTTTAGTTTCGACATCTTGTCTTTTTCTGACGCAAAAATATAACGAAAAGAAACACTCGTCAAACAGATATTTTCGATACAAATATCGATTTTGTCTATAGAGATATGATTACCTATATCATGTTATGATATTTTTTATAAAATACCAAAATATAGTGATGTGCTATCTTGTTGTGATGTAGTATTTTTGCATTGTCTAAAAGAGATAATGAAGTTTTCCCTTTGCTTTGTTATCAAAGCCATAAATGGTTTAATGTTTAATGAATTAAGTTTTTTATAAGAAAAGGCTGCATCTTCTCAAGAGCAGCCTTTGGTTTTTTAATTATGAATTATGCATTATGAATTATGAATTGTTTTAGGGCGTTCCGCTTCGCGTCGGGCTTTCCGCTATATCTTTGCTCGCTCCGCTCGCAAAGGATGCCGCTTCAATCCCTAACGCAAAACTCAAAAATTTAAAAACTCAAAAACTCAGAATATTTTGAAATTTTTGAGTTTCTGAAATTCTGAGTTTTTGAAGTTTTAAATTAAAGTTCGTCAATCTCCTTGACTAAATTATCAATCAACTTGTTTTTTAAATCATAAAGTGCGTCGGAGATGTCGCATTTATAATAATGTGGGTTGATGAGTCGTTTCTGTGTGTCGTCAAGATAAGCTAGATTATCTTTGTAATATGCTTGTTTTTCTTGTATCGTTCTGTCTTGATATACTATCTCGCCGTCTTTTACGATTTGTTGTTGCAAAGTGCGGAACTCGTATTTACCTTCTTCAAACTTCATCGACTTGAATCTGTCGCGTTCGTCACGTACTGTTATTGTTTTTCCAGCTTCTATGTCTTTTGATAAATCATCGCCACGGAGACATGTGACGTCAACCTTGAACTTGCCGTTTTGTATTATTCTATATGTGATTTGGAATCCAGGGTTAATGAGTTTTATTCTGTCTTCCGAACGTTTGAGCACAGGCATATCATCGATTTGAACGAGTTTGAATACGTTGCCGAAACAAGGGTTGTGCTTGCTTGTTGCAATAGCGTCACCAACGCCGTAAGAATCCACTTGGCAACCTTGACGTTCTAATTCTGTGATAAGATATTCGTCTAATGCGTTGGTGGCAAAAATCTTACATTTTTTAAGACCGGCTTCATCGAGCATTTCTCTGCACTTTACAGAAAGATATGTCAAGTCACCGCTGTCGAGTCTGATGCCGTATCCATAAGGATAATTGTCATCGATGCCATTTTCTTTGAAAGCCTTAATTGCGTTTTTGACGCCGCATCTCAAAGTGTCGTATGTGTCTATTAATAATATGAGTACTTCAGAATTATGTGTTTTGATATATGTATCGAAAGCAGTGAACTCGCCTTTGATGCTGCATCCGAAAGAAGTGACGTAGCTGTGAGCCATTGTTCCTGTTGATGGGAAGCCGAATTTCATTCCAGAGACTATGTTTGAGCTGTTTGCGCAACCACCGATGAGAGCTGCTTTGCCTCCGTAGATAGCAGCCCAAGGACCGTGAGCGCGACGGCTGCCGAATTCGCTGACAGGTTTTGTGGTGCTTCTTGTCACGCGTGATGCCTTCGTCGCTACAGCCATCTGATGATTCATGATTGATAGGAGAGGAGTCTCAAGGACTTGTCCTTCAATGATAGGAGCTTCTATTGTTATGATAGGCTGTGTCGGAAAAGCGATTTCGCCTTCACGCATGGCATAAACATTGCCAGTGAACTTCATATTGGCGAAATATTGACGCACTTCTTTGTAACTTTCTCCAGGAAGGAATTGTTCGAAGAAACTCTCGTCACCGCAGTTGAGGCCTTTGATAACTTCTAAAACTTCTGTGATTCCGCTTACGACAGCCCAGTTATTTGTGTCAGGTGCTTTTCGGTAGAAGAGGTTGAAAACCGCACGTTTGTCCTTCATTCCACTGTCGTAGAAAGACTTTCCCATTGTGTATTGGTACTTGTCGGAGCAATAAGAAATATTCAAATCCATATCAATGAATGTTATATAAATAAAAAGACTGACTTGTTTAAGCCAGTCTCATTTAACTTTGTGATCCGGTTGGGATTCGAACCCAAGACCCACAGCTTAGAAGGCTGTTGCTCTATCCAGCTGAGCTACCGAACCATCGCATTTGCGTTTGCAAAGATACAATTTTTATTTAAATAAACACGAAAAAAATAATATTTTTTTAAATTTGTCTATTTACTTGAAAATCAAATTGTAATATTTTTATATAGTGTAAATTGCTGGCTCTAATTTTGATTTCTTTACGTCAATTGTACTACCTTGAAAGATACATTCGTTAAGTTCTGCTATTGCAGCGTATGCTTCTGAATCGTTCGGCATCTCTACAAAACCATAACATTTAGAACGATTCGTGTCTCTATCCATAATGACTTTTGCGTATTCAACTTTGCCGAATTTGCTAAAAAGTGCTATCAAATCTTCTGCCTTGGTATAAAACCCCAACTTTGCAACAAAAATCTTCATAAAATAACATTCTCTAATTACAATAAATGAAATTGCTATATATTCTTCAGTATATGCTTTGCGTTGCAAAGATATGCAATATTATCTATATGTAGAAATGTTATTTTTTTATTTCAATTTTTTTGTAATTATTTTGATTAAGCCAACAGCCAATAGCCTTAGTTAATCATATCAAGAATCTTTTTCATAATATCTGTATTATCCATAATTCCTGTGAATTTCTCTGCTCCAGGACCGTATGCGAATATAGGGACTAGGAGTGGAGAGTGGCTGCCATTAGAAAAATGAAACTCTGTTTTTGTATATCTTTCATCAGGGTCGACGATGGTGAGTCCGCCTGTTTCATGGTCAGCAGTGACGATGACGAGTGTGTTCTTGTTTTCTTTTGTAAATTCTAAAGCGACATTTATTGCGTTGTTAAAATCTGCCAATTCGTTAACTAAATAAGTAGAGTCGTTGTTGTGACAAGCGAAATCTATTTGCGAGCCTTCGACCATAAGGAAGAAGCCGTTTGTGTTTTCAAGATTTTTTAATGCGATAGATGTGGCTTCTGGCAAAAACTCTCCTCTTGTTGGATATGCTGGCATATGGTCGTCGTTGGCAAGCACAAGGATTTTTTCAGCGTTTGTATCTATATTAATGTTAATTAATGTGTCGTAATAAAACCATCCGTTGTTTTGCATCTTTTCGATTAAATTGATGCTGTCGCTGCGTTTGTTGAAGTGGTTTCTTCCACCACCTATTAATAAATCTACTTTTTCGCAATTGGCGAAATCGGATGCTATTTCTTCGTAGTTATTTCTGTTGATATTTTTCGCCACAAAAGCAGCAGGCGTTGCGTGAGTGATATACGATGTCGCGATTAAGCCGGTTTTCATTCCTTTGTCGGAAAGAATTTCGAGTATACTTGGCACAGGAATGCTGTCGTGATTCATTCCAATCATGCCGTTATTTGTCTTGTTTCCGGTAGCTATTGCAGTGCCACCTGCGGCGGAATCGGTAATTTTGTGAGATTTTGAGTGTGTTTTTACCAATCCTGAGACTGGAAATTGCTCAAAAACGGTAGGAGAGTCCTGTGTTAACATGGCGGCATACACTTGAGGAGTGCTCATTCCGTCACCGATTAATAATATGATATTTTCAGGTTTATCGTTTGTGCTTAAATTAGAATTATTATTGCAAGATATTAAAAATAAGCTAGTTATGAATAATGATGCTAATAAATAGAAGTGTTTTTTCATGGTAATAATATTTATTTACAAAGGTAAATTAATAATGTTAAAAAAGGAATAAAAAAATAAATTAAATTTTTTTAAAAAAATGTTGGAGGAATAAAAAAAAGATGTATCTTTGCACTCGCAAAACCACGGAACACGGAGAGGTGGGTGAGTGGCTGAAACCAACAGTTTGCTAAACTGTCGTAGTCCCAAAGGCTACCGGGGGTTCGAATCCCCCCTTCTCCGCCGCGATTATCGGGGCATAGCGCAGTCCGGCTAGCGCACCTGCTTTGGGAGCAGGGGGTCCCAGGTT
>JBGVQR010000012.1:0-5094 GCA_045127605.1 Candidatus Limimorpha sp.
CAAGGGAGTTAAGGTTCAGAAGATAATTTTATAAAATGACAACAGACAACAGACAACGGACAACAGACTTCGTGCACATGTATTGCATACCCACGAACTGTTGACTGTTGATCGTTGACTGTTGACTTAAAAAAAGAAAAAATATGAAAAAGATAATATTAGCAATAGCATTATTCGCTGCTGTCAGCGCAAGCGCACAGAGTGATGGATTCTTCACATATAATAGTTATGAAGAAGAGAGAACAGAAAACGAATGGAGCATAATGCCAGCCTTACCAGCCACACATGGTATCTGTGACGATTATGATGCCGTACCTCTTGGCAGTGGTTTATTGCTCCTTGGAGGCATGGCGGTTTTCTACGCCAGACGCAAGAAATCGAATTGAAAGTTGAAAACTGAAAACTGAAAGTTAATGAAGGCGCTGCTGAGAAGTAGCGCTTTCTTTTTTGAACTTTGAACTTTGACTCTGACTTTGACTCTGACTCTGACTTATTGACTCTGACTCTGACTTATTGACTCAGAATCTCAGAATCTCAGTAACTCAGTAACTCAGTAACTCAGTGTCTCGGTGTCTCGGTGACTCGGCGTCTTGTAGTCTTAAAAAAATAATTCCTAATTCCTAACTCCTAACTCCTAATTATTATTATATTTGCAGAAACGTAAAAAAAATAACGTCATGCAAAAGATAATATCCCCTTCCCTGCTTTCAGCAGATTTTCTTCATTTGGCAGACGACATCAAGATGTTGAATGAAAGTCAAGCAGATTGGTATCACCTCGACATCATGGACGGCGTGTTCGTACCAAACATCTCTTATGGTATTCCTGTCGTTCAAGCCATCAACAAAATGGCTACAAAACCTCTCGACGTTCACCTAATGATTGTCGACCCAGACAGATATTTCGAAGCATTTAAAGAAGCAGGCGCAAGCATAATAACATTTCATTATGAAGCATCTACTCACGTTCATCGTTCTATACAGAAGATAAAGTCACTCGGCATCAAGGCTGGCGTGGTCCTCAATCCTCATACTCCAGTGTCTGTATTAGAAGACGTCTTGGGCGATTTAGACCTCGTATTGCTCATGTCGGTGAACCCAGGCTTCGGCGGACAGAAATTTATTGAACGCACATATTCTAAGGTAGAGAAGTTGCGTGAGATGATAGACAGAAACGGATATAACACCCTCATCGAAGTGGATGGCGGCGTCAACACAGAGAACGCCTCTAAGCTTTTCGCAGCAGGTGCCAACGCTCTCGTAGCAGGCAATGCCGTATTCAAATCAGAAGACCCAAAGAAGACTATTGAATTATTAAAATCATAAACTTAAAATCAAAAAACTAACATGAACGAATGTGTTTTAAATCTCACACCAGAATGCGTATGGAAAGAATTCCACGCTATCTTGGCTGTGCCACGTCCTTCAAAGAAAGAAGGCAAGATGGTAGAATATCTCATCAATTGGGCTAAAGAACATAAGGTAGAATATATAGTAGAAGAATGCGGCAATGTTATCATGAAGGCTCCTGCAACACCAGGCTTCGAAGACCGCAAGACTATTATCTTACAAGCTCATACCGACATGGTATGTGAGAAGAACAGCGATAAGGTACACGACTTTGAAAACGACCCTATCGAAGCTGTCATCAAAGGCGAATGGCTCCACGCTAACGGCACTACATTAGGCGCTGACGACGGCATCGGAGTAGCAGCAGCTCTCGCTGTCATCGCTGACCCAACAGTACAACACGGTCCTATCGAATGTATCTTCACCGTTGACGAAGAAACAGGTCTCACTGGCGCAGAAAAACTCGACCCTAAAGACTTCAGCGGTCGTATCTTATTAAACCTCGACTCTGAAGACGAAGGCGAAATCTTCATCGGATGCGCTGGCGGCATGGACACCATCATCAAGGTTTACTACAGAATGGAACCAGCTCCAAGAAGAAACGTAGCTTATAACATCAAAGTCAGCGGACTCAAAGGCGGTCACTCAGGCGACGATATCAACAAAAACCTCGCTAACGCTAACAAATTGTTAACACGTATCTTATGGCAAGGCGCAAACGAATTCGACCTCAGAATATACGACATCCAAGGCGGTAACCTCCGCAACGCTATCGCTCGTGAAGCTATGGCAGTGGCTTTCGTTCCAGAAGAGTTCCAAGCTGAATTCGAAGAATTCGTTAAGGTAATGGAAGAAAACTTCCGCAGAGAATATCAAGTGACAGAACCTAACTTAGCAGTAAAAGCTGAGATAGCAGAAACACAGCCAGAACTCGTCATCGACGAAATGACACAGTTCGACTTATTGAACGCTCTCTACGCTTGTCCTCATGGCGTCATCGCAATGTCACAGACTATTCCTAACTTCGTAGAGACATCAACAAACCTCGCTTCTGTCAAGAAAAAAGAAGGTTTCTTCTTCATCCAGACATCACAACGCAGCTCTATCGAGTCATCAAAAGAAGACGTTGCTAATATGGTAGAAGCTGTATTTAACCTTGCTAACGCAGAAGTATTACACACCGACGGTTATCCAGGCTGGACACCAAACCCAGACTCAGAAATCCGCAAAGTCGCAGAAGAATGTTACAAAAAACGTTTCGGCGTAGAGCCTAAGGTCAAGGCTATCCACGCTGGTTTGGAATGTGGCTTGGTTGGCGACAAAATCGCTGGCATGGACATGATTTCATTCGGTCCTACCCTCCGCGGCGTACACTCACCAGACGAAAGAATAGAAATCCCTACAGTACAGAAATTCTGGGACTTCTTGAAAGATATTTTAGTTAATGCACCAAGAAATTAGTTGAGAGTGTAGAGTGTAAAGTGTAGAGCAGTTTTTGAGTGTATACACTTTACACTTTTAACTTAACCCTTTCAACTACTTTAAACTATAAACTTTAAACTATAAACTTTAAAAAATGAGTATAAGAAACTTAGAACCAAAAGGATTGTGGGAAAGCTTCTATGAATTGACACAGATTCCACGTCCATCAAAGAAAGAAGAGAAAGTCGTTGCTTTCTTAAAACAATTCGGAGAAAACTTAGGTCTTGAGACCATAGTAGATAAAGTTGGTAATATCATCATCCGCAAGCCAGCAACACCAGGTTACGAAAATCGTATGGGCGTTGTATTGCAAGCACACGTCGACATGGTTCCACAAAAGAACTCAGACAAAGTTCATGACTTTGAGAAAGACCCTATTGAGACACGCATCGTTGACGGCTGGGTAAAAGCTAACGGCACAACATTAGGCGCTGACAACGGCGTTGGTGCTGCAGCAGCAATGGCAGTATTGAAAGACAACACATTGGTTCACGGCCCTATCGAAGTCCTCTTCACCGTTGACGAAGAAACAGGTATGACAGGAGCTAACGCTTTAGAACCAGGCGTCTTGAAAGGCGACATCCTCATCAACACCGACTCTGAGACAGAAGGCGAACTTTATGTTGGCTGCGCTGGCGGTATCGACACATGCGGCTACTTCACTCCAAAATTCGAAGAAGTACCTGCAGGTTCAAAAGCATTCCAATTAATCGTTAAAGGATTAAAAGGCGGTCACTCAGGCATGGACATCATCTTAGGCCGTGCTAACGCTAACAAAGTGATGAACGCTTTATTATTGAAAGCTACAGAAAAATTCAACGCAAGAGTAGCTGACATCCAAGGCGGCAGCTTACGTAACGCTATCCCACGCGAATCATTCGTAACAGTGACAGTTCCAGAAAACAAAGCTGAAGAATTAGTAGCTTTCGTAGCAGAATTCGAAGCTCTCGTAAAAGAACAATTCGCTGCTGTTGAACCAGAGATGAGCATCACTATAGTTCCAGCAGAAATGCCAGCTAAGGTCATCGACAAACAAACTATCGCTAACTTGATTGAAGCAGTAGCTAAATATCCTAACGGCGTCATCGCTATGTCAAAAGACTTTGAAGGTACTGTTGAGACATCATCAAACTTGGCTATCGTAAAATTGATTGACGGCCAAATCATGACAGCTTCATTACAACGTAGCTTGGTAGACGCAAGCAAAGACGAACTCGCAGCAGAAATGCGCAAGGTATTGGAAAGCTGTGGCGCAAGAGCTGAGTCAACAGGTTCATATCCAGGCTGGAAGCCAAACATCAACTCTATCATATACAACACAATGAAGAAAGTATATGAAGAAAAATACGGCAAGACACCAAAAACAATGGTTATCCACGCTGGTTTGGAATGCGGTATCTTAGGTTCAAAATATCCTAACTGGGATATGGTTTCATTCGGACCAACCTTGGTATTCCCTCACTCACCAGACGAAGCACTTAAGATTGACACAGTGCCATTGTTCTGGGAATTCTTAACAGAGACATTGAAGAATGTTCCAGTTAAATAAGACAACAAGACTACAAGTCAACAAGACTATAAGTAGAGACGCATCATAATGCGTCTCTATTTTTATATCCTTTTTTCGTAAAAAATATTGACAAATATGTTGATATAAAGAAACAAGCAAAACATCATTTATCTAAGTCGTTGAATTATAACAAAATAAATATTATTATTTTTTTTCATAAAATCTTTTTTGTTTAAATTTTTTTTACTACTTTTGCAACTCAATTTAAAGGGAAAATTAAGAAGAAAAAATACATAAGACAATGAAACGCACATTTCAACCATCAAACAGAAAACGCAGAAACAAACACGGCTTCAGATCAAGAATGTCAACAGCCAATGGTCGTAAAGTTTTAAAAGCACGTCGTGCTAAAGGCAGAAAGAAACTCACAGTTTCTGACGAATATTAATTCTGCAAGGCCGTACCTAATAAGATTATTTAAGGTTAGAAAATCCGATCAATCAATTTGGTCGGATTTTTTATTTGGAATTGAGGATCTGAGGAATTGAGGATTTGAGGAATTGAGGAATTTGTTGAACCTTAAAAACTTAAAAATATGAACACTATAAATTTGCTAGTCTTTTCTACTGAGGAAGAGAAAAAAAGAATGAGAATTGAGGAATTATCTTTTGATTTCGCAAAAAGAATAGTTTTTCTCCGTAAATATCTCACGACATCTGTCGATAATAAAGAGTTTGTTATGTCAAAACAAGT
>JBGVQR010000013.1:0-26741 GCA_045127605.1 Candidatus Limimorpha sp.
CTTTATTTCTGAAACGCAGCGCATCAAAAAAATAAAATCGGGGGGGGGGGGTAAAATCATAGTTATCAATCTGTTATATCAAATAAACAACTAAGAAAGAGAGTTTAAGAGTATCGTTTATTCAAAAAATATCACAAAAGAGAACGGACTACAGACTTTTGTTACGCATCGATAAAACTCTGCGTTCCTCTGTGTCTCTGCGAGATATAAAAAAATCACTTCAACGAACTCAGCAACCTTGCTCAAAGCTCGCCTCTCATTGCTCTTAGCCCCAAGCGTTAGGGATTGGAGCGGCATCCTTTTGAAGCATAGCGGAAAAAGATATAGCGGAAAGCCCGACGGCTTCGCCGGAACGCCAAAATAAATTGAAACTTGAAATTTGAAAATGGGAAATTAGCTATCAGCAGTCAGCATTAAGTGTCTGTGTTCAGTGTCTTAGTTCTTAGTTCTTAGTTCTTAGCTCTTAGCTCTTAGTTCAAAAAAAACCGCCCATTACTGAGCGGTTCTATTATGCATTATGCATTAAGAATTATGCATTATTTTTTACGTGGATAGTAAGCTACGCTACCAAGTTCTTCTTCAATACGGAGAAGTTGGTTGTACTTAGCCATACGGTCTGAACGGCTTGCAGAACCAGTTTTAATTTGGCCTGAGTTTGTTGCAACAGCGATGTCAGCGATTGTAGCATCTTCTGTTTCACCTGAACGGTGGCTGATAACTGCTGTATAACCGTTACGTTGTGCTAATTCAACAGCGCGTAATGTTTCTGTAAGAGAACCGATTTGGTTAACTTTAACGAGTATTGAGTTAGCGCAACCTTCTGTGATACCGCGTTGTAAATATTTAACGTTTGTAACGAACAAGTCATCACCAACTAATTGGCAACGGTCGCCGATCATATCTGTGAGGATTTTCCAGCCTTCCCAGTCGTTTTCTGCCATACCGTCTTCGATTGAATCGATTGGATATTCAGCAACGAGTTTTGCGAGGTATTCAGCTTGTTCTTTGCTTGAGTAAACAGCACCACCTTCTTGTTTCCAAGTGTAGTCATATTTACCGTCTTTGAAGAATTCTGAAGAAGCGCAGTCGAGAGCGATTGTAACGTCTTTACCTGGTTCGTAACCTGCAGCTTTGATAGCTTGGAGGATTACGTTAAGAGCGTCTTCTGTACCTTCGAGATTTGGAGCGAAACCACCTTCATCACCTACAGCTGTGCTGAGGCCACGGTCTTTAAGAACCTTCTTAAGGTTATGGAATACTTCTGTACCCATGCGGATGCCTTCTTGGAATGATGATGCGCCAACTGGACGAATCATGAATTCTTGGAATGCGATAGGAGCATCTGAGTGAGCACCACCATTGATGATGTTCATCATAGGAACTGGAAGTGTGTAAGAATTAACACCACCGATATATTTGTAAAGTGGTAAGCCGAGATATTCAGCAGCAGCTTTAGCAACAGCTAAAGAAACGCCGAGTATTGCATTAGCACCGAGGTTAGATTTTGTTTCTGTTCCGTCGAGAGCGATCATTGCTTCGTCGATAGCGATTTGATCTAATGCGTTCATGCCTATCAATGTTTCAGCAATAGGACCGTTAACATTAGCAACAGCTTTAAGAACACCTTTACCTAAATAACAATTTTTGTCACCGTCACGAAGTTCGAGAGCTTCGTTAACACCTGTTGAAGCACCTGATGGAACTGAAGCGCGACCTTTAACACCGCATTCGAGAACTACATCAACTTCAACTGTTGGATTACCGCGTGAATCTAATATTTGACGTGCGTGTACGTATGCTATTCTGCTCATAGTAAATTTTATTTTTAGTTTAGTAAATGAATCTTAAAAAAAAGACCCGACCAAAATGTCAGGTCTTTTTATTTTGAAATATTATTCTGCAGTATTTTCTTCTACTGTAGTTTCAACTGTAGCTTCAGCTTTTTTCTTTGTGCTTCTTCTACGAGTTGCTTTAGCTGGTTTAGCAGCTTTCTTGTCGTTGCCTGTGTAAATTTCATTGTAGTCAACGAGTTCCATCATACACATCTCAGCGCTGTCACCAAGACGAGTACCTAATTTAATGATACGTGTGTAACCACCTGGACGTTCAGCAACTTTTTGGCTAATTTCGCGGAAAAGTTCTGTAACTGCTTCTTTGCTTTGAAGCATAGCGAAAACTGTACGGCGTGATACTGTTGAATCATCTTTGGAACGAGTGATCATTGGTTCTACGTAGATACGTAAAGCTTTAGCTTTAGCTACTGTAGTAACAATGCGTTTGTTAAGAATAAGCGAGCAAGCCATATTTGCTAACATAGCGTTGCGGTGAGCGCTTTTTCTTCCTAAATGATTAAATTTTTTATTGTGTCTCATCTTTATTATTCCTTATCTAATTTATATTTGCTGATATTCATTCCAAATTCTAATCCTTTGTTTCTTACCAATTCTTCTAATTCTGTAAGAGACTTCTTACCGAAGTTACGGAATTTGAGTAAGTCATGCTTATCGAGGGATACCAAGTCACCTATTGTTTCAACTTCAGCTGCTTTCAAGCAGTTCAATGCGCGGACTGAAAGATCCATCTCGACTAATTTAGTCTTAAGAAGTTGACGAATATGTAATGAATTTTCGTCTAAGTCTTCTGATGCTGCTTTCTTTTCATCCATCATTGTTATTCTCTCATCTGAGAAGAGCATGAAGTGATAGATAAGTATTTTAGCTGCCTCTTCCAATGCGTCTTTAGGATTTATTGATCCATCAGTTTCGATGTCAAATATAAGCTTTTCGTAGTCTGTCTTTTGTTCAACACGATAGTTCTCATATTTAAAGCTGACATTTCTAATTGGAGTGTGGATAGAATCTATGGCGATAGTGTCGATTGGTGCATTCAACACTTTGTTTTCGTCAGCATTCACATATCCTCTACCTTTGTTAATTGTCAATTCGATAGACAATTTAACTGAAGGGTCCATGTGGCAGATGACGAGTTCAGGGTTCAACACTTGAAACACTGAGAGGAATTTGTTGATATCACCAGCCACGAATTTATCTTGACCGCCGATAACTACATTAACTTTCTCAAATGTTTCGCCTGGTATTTGTTGTTTAAAACGAACCTGTTTGAAACGTTGTACCATATCAGCAACATCCTCAATAACACCGTGGATAGGTGCGAGTTCATGTTGTACGCCTTCAATTCTGATTGAAGTGATAGCGTAACCTTCCAATGAAGAAAGGAGAACTCTTCTGAGAGCGTTACCTATTGTTGTTGCGAAACCTGGTTCAAGTGGGCGAAATTCGAAGACACCATGTTTGTCTGTCGATTCAACCATTATAACCTTATCGGGTCTTTGAAATGCTAATATTGCCATAATATCAGTTTATATTCGATTATTTAGAGTACAACTCAACGATAAGTTGTTCATTGATGGTTTCAGGAATATCCTCGCGGTTTGGATATGTCATGAATTTACCGCAAAGTTTGTCTGAATCCCATTCTAACCATGGATAACGGTTTGTGTGACCTTCCACTGAATTTGTAACAACTTCCAAACTCTTAGATTTTTCACGTACTGCGATGATGTCACCAACTCTTACTAAGTATGAAGGAATGTTGACAACTTTACCATTGACTGTAATATGACGGTGGCTAACCAATTGACGAGCAGCTGCACGTGTTGGAGCGATACCGAAACGATAAACTAAGTTATCTAAACGTGATTCAATAAGTTGAAGTAAAATTTCACCAGTGATACCTTTTTTTCTATTTGCTTTTTCAAACAAATTTCTGAACTGGCGTTCCAAAATACCGTATGTGTATTTTGCTTTTTGTTTCTCCATTAACTGTACACCGTATTCAGAAACTTTTTTTCTTCTCTTAGCTGCACCGTGTTGTCCTGGAGGATAATTTCTTTTTTCGTAATTTTTGTCAGCACCGTAGATTGGTTCACCAAACTTACGAGCGATTTTTGTTTTAGGACCTGTATATCTTGCCATAACTACTAATTTTTAAAATTTTAATAAAAATTACACTCTTCTACGTTTAGGAGGACGGCAACCATTGTGTGGCAATGGAGTAACGTCAACGATTTCTGTTACTTCGATGCCAGATGCATTGATTGAACGAATAGCTGATTCACGTCCTGAACCTGGTCCTTTTACAAATACTTTAACTTTACGTAATCCCAAGTCATATGCTGTTTTAGAGCAATCCTCGGCTGCCATTTGAGCTGCGTATGGAGTGTTCTTCTTTGAACCTTTGAAGCCCATTTTTCCGGCTGATGCCCAAGAAATGACTTGTCCTTCATTGTTTGTCAAGGAAATGATGATGTTATTGAAAGAAGCTTTAATGAATGCTTTACCTACAGCTTCAATCTTCACAACACGTTTCTTAACGACTTTTGTGTTTTTTGCCATTTTTTAAATGATTTTTTTAATGGTTTTTTTATGATCCAACCAATAAGTTATTTATTACTTAGTGGCTTTCTTTTTATTAGCAACAGTTTTCTTACGTCCCTTACGAGTACGTGCATTATTTTTGGTACTTTGACCACGTAATGGTAATCCTAAACGGTGACGGACACCTCTGTAGCAACCAATATCCATTAAACGTTTGATATTGATTTGAATTTCACTACGAAGTTCACCTTCTACTTTGTATTGATCACCAATGATTGTACGGATAACGTTTTGTTCATCATCGTTCCAATCTTGAACTTTTTTTTCTGGATCTACGCCTGCTTTTGCAAGAATTTCTTTAGCAAGTGAACGACCGATACCATAAATATAAGTCAATGAAATTTGACCTTGTTTGTTGTTAGGAATATCAACACCAGCAATTCTAGCCATAATTCTTTTATTTTTACGTTTTTATTAACCCTGACGTTGTTTTTCTTTAGGGTTCTTTTTGTTAATTACATACAATTTACCTTTACGACGCACAATTTTGCAATCGTCTGATCTTTTCTTGATTGATGCTCTGACTTTCATATTTATTTCTATTACCTTTTAATTTCTTTCAGCAAAGTAAACTTATCTTTTTTTGCGGGTGCAAAGATAAGATTTTTTTTTAAGAAAAAAAAATTATTTATATCTGAATGTTATACGTCCTTTTGTCAGATCATAAGGGGACATTTCGAGTCTTACTCTGTCTCCAGGTAGAATTTTTATGTAATGCATACGCATCTTTCCTGAAATATGTGCTATAATTTGTAGACCATTTTCTAATTCTACTCTGAACATTGCATTACCCAATGATTCAACTACTGTTCCGTCTTGTTCTATCGACAATTGTTTTGCCATATAATATTCTTTTATTTATTGATTTCCTTCAATCCATTCAAAACTTGATAATATCTCAGCTTTTCCGTTACGCACTGCTACGTCATGTTCGAAGTGAGCTGCTGGTTTTCTGTCTTTTGTCTTTATAGTCCATCCGTCTCTTTCTTGAATGATGTCCTTTTTACCAAAAGTTATCATTGGTTCAATCGCTATAACGATGCCTTCTGATAATTTAGTTCCAGTACCACGTTTGCCGTAATTAGGAACTTGAGGATCTTCATGCATCTTACGGCCTACACCATGACCAACCAATTCACGAACTACTCCATAGCCAAATTGTTCAACATAACTTTGGATAGCATATCCTATATCACCAATTCTATTTCCAGAAACAGCTTGTTCAATACCTTTATATAAAGATTCTTTTGATCTTTGAAGGAACAATTTAATCTCTTCAGATACCTCGCCTACTGTAAAAGTATATGCAGAATCGCCGACATAGCCGTCTAATATTGTTCCACAGTCTACAGAAACTATATCACCATCACGGAGTTCATAGTTTCCAGGTATACCATGCACAACAGCATCATTGACGGAGATGCATAGACTTCCGGGAAATCCTTCATAGCCCTTGAAGGCAGGTATTGCACCATGATCTCTGATAAATTCCTCAGCGATTTTATCAAGTTCTATAGTACGGATACCCGGACGTATATGCTTTCCTACTTCACCTAAAGTTTTACCTACAAGTAAAGCAGCTTTTCTAAGCAATTCTATTTCACTATCAGTTCTATAATGAATCATTGTTAGAAATCTTTATATTCTTCCTGAGCGACCTTTAATGCGACCTGATTTTGTTAAACCGTCGTAGTGACGCATTAAGAGATGGCTCTCTATTTGTTGTAATGTATCTAATACAACACCAACGAGAATCAACAATGATGTACCACCATAGAATTGTGAGAACTGTTGATTAACGCCGAGAATTGAAACTATTGCAGGCATGATTGCTACTACACCTAAGAACAAAGAACCTGGGAAAGTAATTCTTGAGATAACATCGTCGAAGAATTCTTGAGTCTTCTTTCCTGGCTTAACACCTGGGATGAAACCACCGTTTTTCTTAATATCTTCTGCCATTTGAGCTGGGTTAATTGTAACAGCTGTGTAGAAGTATGTGAAAACAACGATTAACAAGAAGAATACTGCATTATACCAGAATCCGTTCATGTTTGTAAATGCTGACATGAAACCTGACATTGATTCACTTTGTGTAAAACCAGCAATAGTAATAGGTACGAACATAATTGCTTGAGCAAAAATGATTGGCATAACACCAGCTGCATTAACTTTTAATGGAATATATTGACGTACTCCACCATATTGTTTGTTGCCAACAACGCGTTTTGCGTATTGTACTGGTATTTTACGTGTACCTTGAACTAACAATATTGTCATGATAATAACAAGGACGAGAACAACAATCTCAATCAAGAAGAAGATTGGGCCGCCATGACCTTGTGTGAAACGAGATGCTACTTCAGCGAACAATGCGAAAGGTAAACGTGCAATGATACCAATCATAATGATCAAAGAAATACCATTACCTAAACCTTTGTCAGTAATACGTTCACCGAGCCACATGACGAATAAAGTGCCAGCTATAAGAATAATTACTGATGAAATCCAGAAGAACAAAGTTGGTGAGCCGCCAGCTACGAATGGATAAATTGCTTCAGCAGGAAGTTGAGCACGCAAGTTAGCGATGTAACCTGGAGCTTGAGCTGCAACAATAAGAACTGTTAAGTAGCGTGTAATTTGATTGATTTTACGACGACCGCTTTCACCTTCTTTTTGTAAACGTTGGAAATAAGGTATTGCCATACCCAACAGCTGTACTATGATAGAAGCTGTGATATATGGCATAATACCTAATGCGAATACTGAAGCGTTAGCGAAAGCACCACCTGAGAACATATTCAACAAACCGAGAAGACCGCTACTGCTTTGGTTTTGCAATTCGGCGAGTTGATTAGGATCGATTCCTGGGAGAACCACGTAAGAACCGAAACGATAAATTAAAACAATTAATATCGTGTAGGTGATACGCTTACGGAGTTCCTCAATTTTAAAGATATTTCGTATGTTTTCTCTGAGTCGTTTATTCATCCATAGAATACCGGCTATAACTACACATACTAAAATAACTATTAATAACTCCTTCATATCTCTTCAGTTTTATTTATTATATTTTCTCGATTGTTCCACCGGCATTTGTAATAGCTGCCTCTGCGCTCTTTGAGAAAGCATGAGCTTTGACAGTCATTTGTGCCTTTAATTCACCGTTACCAAGAATTTTTACGAGTTCATTCTTACCAACGAAACCATTTTCCATCAATAATTCAGGAGTAATGTTCATGATACCGCAGTCTGCGAAATCTTGAAGGATTTCAACATTAACTGGACGGAAGAATTTACGATTGATATTCTTGAAACCGAATTTAGGAACGAGACGTGCCAATGGCATTTGACCACCTTCGTAACCGATTTTGTGAGAAGTGCCTGAACGTGAGCCAGCGCCTTTGTGACCACGTGTTGAGGTACCACCTCTACCAGAACCTTGTCCACGACCGATTCTCTTGCGAGTTTTTACAGAGCCTTTGGCTGGTTTAAGATTACTAAGATCCATACTATTTATTAATTTTCTTAGTTCAACAATTAAATTTCTTCAACTTTGAGAAGGTGTTTTACCTTTTCAACCATACCGGCGAGACATGGATTTTCCATATCAACCTCAATAGATTGGTTCATTTTTCTAAGACCTAAAGCTACTAAAGTATCTTTTTGATCTTGTGGTCTGCCGATGCCACTTCTAACCTGAGTAATTCTAACTTTTTTCATTGCTTTAAGATTATCCGTTAAACACCACATCCATATCAACACCTCTCATTTCAGCTACCATGCGAGCATCACGCATTTGGCTTAATGCTGCGAATGTAGCTTTAACTACTGAGTGAGGGTTTGAAGAACCTTTTGACTTAGCCAAGACGTTTTTAACGCCTACGCTTTCCAATACTGCACGCATAGCACCACCTGCGATAACACCAGTACCAGGAGTAGCTGGTTGTACGTAAACGTAAGCACCGCAGTATTTACCATATTGTTCGTGAGGAAGGGTTCCGTTGATAATTGGAACTTTAATTAAGTTTTTCTTTGCATCATCGATACCTTTTGCTACAGCGGCTTGAACTTCCTTGGCTTTACCAAGTCCGTAACCTACCACGCCATTTTCGTTGCCGACGACTACGATAGCTGAGAAGCTAAATGTACGTCCACCTTTGGTAACTTTGGTGACGCGTTGAACGCTAACCAAACGTTCTTTAAACTCGATTTCCGAAGTTTTTACTCTTTTTACGTTGACTTCTGACATAGCTTTAGAATTTTAATCCACCATTACGAGCGCCGTCTGCTAAAGACTTAACTCTACCATGATACAAATAACCGTTACGATCGAAAACAACATTTTCAATACCTGCTGCTTTTGCTTTTTCAGCGATTAAAGCACCAACTTTAGCTGCTTTTTCAATCTTTGTAATTTTTTCTTCTTCAATTCCGTTCTCACGTGAACTTGCAGCAAGTAAAGTCTTGCCTGCAAGGTCATCGATTAATTGAACGTAAATTTGTTTGTTGCTTCTGAAGACAGACATTCTTGGACGTTCAGCAGTACCGTTGACGATTTTTCTGACGCGTCTCTTGATATTCAATCTTCTTCTTATCTTTTTAACTTTAACCATCTTAATTGCGTTTTTCAATTATCGTTTCAAACATTATTTACCTGCTGCTTTACCTTGTTTGCGTCTTAAGACTTCGCCCACAAACTTGATACCTTTACCCTTGTAAGGTTCTGGCTTACGGAATGAACGAATCTTAGCTGCAACTTGACCAAGCAATTGTTTATCGTAAGAACGCAACTTGATGATAGGGTTCTTACCTCTTTCGTTAACTGTTTCAACTTTGATTTCTTCTGGGAACACCATAACGATAGTGTGTGAGAAACCAAGTGATAATTCTAATTGTTGACCTTTAGCTTCTGCTTTATAACCAACACCAACAAGTTCTTGTACTGTTTCAAAGCCTTCTGATACGCCTTTTACCATGTTGAAGAACAATGCGCGGTAAAGTCCGTGTTTTGCACTAGCTTTTTCAATGTTAGCTGGTTCTACGATAACGAAACCGTCTTCAATTTTTACATTAACATCGCCGTGGAAATCTTGGCTTAATTGACCTAATTTACCTTTAGCTGTAAAAACGTTATCTGATACTGTTACTTCTACGCCTGCTGGGATAGCTATAGGCATCTTTCCAATTCTTGATAATGACATTGCTATTCTCCTTTCATTAACTTACGTAACATAAAACTTCTCCACCGATATGAAGCTTACGTGCTTCTTTATCTGTCATAATACCTTGTGATGTAGAGATGATAGCTATACCTAAGCCATTCATCACTCTTGGCAAGTTTTCAGAATCAGCATATTTACGTAAACCTGGGCTAGAAACGCGACGGATTGACATAATAGCTGGTTGTTTTGTTACAGGATGATATTTCAAAGCAATTTTAATTGTGCCTTGAGGACCTTCTTCTTCAAATTTATAGTTAAGGATATAACCTTTTTCGAAAAGAATTTGAGTTATAGCTTTCTTAACGTTTGAAGCTGGTACTTCAACTATTCTATGTTTAGCTTTGACAGCATTACGGATGCGTGTCAAGAAATCTGCTATAGGATCTGTAATCATTGTCTTAATTTTTAATGTTTACCAACTTGCTTTTTTAACACCTGGAATTAAACCTTTCAGTGCCATTTCACGGAAGTTGATACGTGAAATGCCGAACTGACGCATGTAACCTTTTGGACGTCCGGTAAGCTGACAGCGATTATGCAGACGGATAGGAGAAGCGTTTTTAGGAAGTTTTTGGAGACCGATATAATCGCCAGCTTCCTTGAGAGCAGCACGTTTAGCTGCATATTTCTCAACCATTTGAGCTCTTTTACGCTCGCGAGCTTTCATTGACTCTTTTGCCATACCTTACTGTTTTTTCTGATTTTTAAATGGAAGACCAAATTGTTTCAACAAGGCCATTGCTTCCTTGTCAGTTTTAGCTGAAGTTACAAAGGTTATATCCATACCATTGATACGGTTTACTTTATCCATATCGATTTCTGGGAAGATGATTTGTTCAGTAACGCCGAAGCTGTAGTTACCGCGGCCATCAAAACCTTTGTCGTTAATACCTCTGAAGTCGCGTACACGTGGTAAAGCAACAGCGACAAGGCGTTCGAGAAATTCGTACATTCTGTCACCGCGTAAAGTTACACGTACACCGATTGGGTTTCCGCGACGTAACTTAAAGTTAGAAACGTCACATTTAGAAATTGTAGGAACGGCTTTCTGTCCGGTGATAGCTGACATTTCTTCTACACCGTAATCAATCAGTTTCTTGTCGGCTAAAGCTGCGCCGATACCCTGATTGAGTGAAATTTTCAAAAGCCGTGGAACCTGCATCACAGTTTTGTATTGGAATTCCTTCATTAATGCAGGCACGATTTCACTCTTATACTGTTCTCTGAGTTTAGGTTGATAATTCATTATTTTATCTCCTCACCTGTTTTTTTAGAATAACGGATTGATTTACCATTGTCATCTTTTTTACGACCGATGCGGCCTGGCTTACCGTCTTTATCGCAAACCATAAGATTTGAAATATGGACGCCAGCCTCTTTCTTTACGATACCACCTTTAGGATTCTCTGTGCTTGGACGAGCATGCTTAGAGACTAAATTGACACCATCAACGATAGCTCTTTGTTTTTCAACATCGACGCTAAGAACTGTGCCTTTTTTTCCTTTTTGGGTTCCAGCAATAACTAATACGTTATCACCTTTTTTAACATGTAATTTACTCATAACTTGTCCCTTTCTTTAATTAAAGTACCTCAGGTGCAAGAGATACGATCTTCATATATTGTTTCTCACGCAACTCTCTGGCAACTGGTCCAAAGATACGAGTTCCCATCATTTCGCCAGCGTTATTTAAAATTACGCATGCGTTATCGTCGAAACGAATGTATGAGCCGTCAGCGCGGCGAATTTCTTTCTTAGTACGAACTACGACAGCTTTAACAACAGCACCTTTTTTTACGTTACCACCTGGGGTAGCGTCTTTAACTGTTACTACTATCACGTCGCCTATGCCGGCATAACGTTTTTTTGTACCGCCTAAAACTCTGATGCAGAGAACTTCTCTTGCGCCACTGTTATCGGCAACTGCAAGTCTTGATTCTTGTTGTAACATTACTTAGCCCTTTCTATTATTTCAACGAGTCTCCAACGTTTGTTCTTACTTAAAGGACGAGTTTCCATGATGCGTACGGTGTCACCGATGTTGCATTCATTTTTCTCATCATGTGCCATAAAACGTGTAGAATTCTTAACGAATTTACCGTAAATAGGGTGTTTTGTACGACGTTCAATAACAACGACTATGGTTTTATCCATTTTGTTGCTAGCAACAACGCCTATTCTCTCTTTTCTAAGATTTCTTTCCATGATAATTCCTTAATTGTCGTTATTATTTATTGTCTTGTTTTCCTTCAATGAGCTGACGTTTTCTAAGTTCAGTCATCATACGTGCGATTTCCTTGCGACAAGCGCCTAATTTATGAGGATTATCCAGCGGAGAAACTGCATGTTGGAGCTTCATCTTAACGTATTGTGTACGTTGCTCTTCGATGCGTTCCATCAAATCAGCTGTACTTAATTCATTGATAGCTTCTTTTTTCATAGTGCTTGTTCATTCTAATTATTCAACATAATCTCTTCTTACAACGAATTTTGTTGTAACAGGTAACTTTTGAGCGGCTAAACGCATAGCTTCTTTAGCAATTGCTAATGGCACGCCTTCAGCTTCGAAAAGCATATGACCAGGATATACGCGAGCTGCAAAGTATTCAACATCTCCCTTACCTTTACCCATACGAACGTCTTGTGGCTTCTTGGTGATAGGTTTGTCAGGGAATATTCTAATCCATATTTGTCCCTCACGTTTCATATAACGAGTGACTGCTTGACGAGCAGCTTCAATTTGACGAGCTGTAATCAGTGCATCCTCCATTGATTTTATTCCAAAAGTTCCGAATGCAAGTTCGTGTCCGCGGTGTGCGATACCTTTTATCTTGCTTTTCTGAGGTCTTCTGAATCTTGTTCTTTTAGGTTGTAACATCGTCTATAATTTTTTATTTTCTTACTTATTGTTGTTACGTTTATTGCGACGTGGAGCTCCTCCGTTTTGCTTTGGTGCTGATTGTTTTTTAGGTGCACTAGCAACTGAGGTTGGTACTAATTCTGGTCTACCATAGATTTCACCTTTGCAGATCCATACTTTAATACCGATACGGCCATAAGTTGTATGTGCTTCGACTAATGAATAATCGATGTCTGCGCGAAGTGTATGTAATGGAATACGACCTTCTTTGTAAGTTTCTTGACGTGCCATTTCTGCACCGCCAACACGACCTGAAGCAATAACTTTGATACCTTCAGCGCCGATACGCATAGTTCCTGAAACTGCAGTTTTGATAGCGCGACGGAATGAAACGCGGCCTTCAATTTGTTTTGCAATTGTGCTAGCTACTATGTAAGCATCGAGTTCTGGTCTCTTAATCTCACTGATATTAATTTGAACTTCTTTTCCAGTGAGCTTCTTCAATTCTTCTTTTAATTTATCTACTTCTTGACCACCTCTACCTATGATCATACCTGGACGGGCTGTGAAGATAGTTACGGTCACGAGTTTAAGTGAACGTTCGATAGCAATCTTTGAGATACCTGCTTTACCAAGACGTGCATTCAAATATTTACGAATTTTGTCGTCTTCAACAAGTTTCTTTGAAAAATCTCTACCGCCATACCAATTGGAATCCCAACCTTTGATGATTCCTAATCTAAGACCTATTGGATTTGTTTTTTGTCCCATTGTAAACTCTAATTAATTTTTATTCTTCTACTTTTGCCTCGACATTAGCTGCTTCAGCGATTCTACTATCGACAACTATAGTAATATGGTTAGAACGTTTGCGGATGCGGTGTGCACGACCTTGTGGTGCAGGTTGAATACGTTTTAAAGTACGACCTTCATCAACAAAAACTTCTTTTACATATAAGTTAGCGTCTTCGATACGTTTTCCTTCATTTTTAGCTTCCCAGTTTGCTATTGCTGAACGAAGTAATTTATACATCGGTTTTGCAGCAGCTTTAGGTGAGTACAATAAGGCATGCAGTGCAAGTTCCACTTTCATTCCTCTTACCATGTCAGCAACTAAACGCATCTTACGAGGCGATGTAGGCACGTCATTCAACTTTGCCATAGCAACATGTTTACGTGCTTCTTTTATAGCTTCTGCTCTATTATGTTTTCTTGCTCCCATACTATTCTTTATTTATCATTTTTTATTTCCGGCATGGCCTCTGAATATACGTGTTGGAGCAAATTCTCCTAACTTATGACCTACCATGTTTTCTGTTACGTAAACAGGGATGAATTTATTACCGTTGTGTACAGCTATAGTTTGACCAACAAAGTCTGGTGAAATCATTGAAGCTCTCGACCAGGTCTTAATGACGGTCTTCTTACCTGTTTCAACATTATCCAAAACTCTTTTTTCGAGTTTATAGTGGATATATGGTCCTTTTTTAAGTGAGCGACTCATTTTGTTAATTTTTTACCTGGTTAATTATTTCTTTCTTCTTTCAATGATGTATCTGTTAGATGCATTCTTCAATGCACGTGTCTTATAACCCTTAGCTGGTAAACCTTTACGGCTACGTGGGAGACCACCTGATGCACGACCTTCACCACCACCCATTGGGTGATCAACTGGGTTCATAACAACACCACGAACGCGTGGACGACGACCTAACCAGCGGCTACGACCTGCTTTACCTGATTTTTCAAGGTTATGGTCACCATTTGATACTGTACCGATAGTAGCTTTACATGCTTGAAGTATGAGACGTGTTTCGCCTGAAGGCATTCTCAAAATAGCATACTTACCATCACGTGACATCAATTGTGCGTATGCACCAGCGCTACGTGCCATCTTAGCACCTTGACCAGGACGTAATTCAATGTTGTGAACGATTGTACCGAATGGAACGTCGCTTAAGAACATTGTGTTACCTACGTTTGGTGTAGCTTCTTTACCTGACATGATTGTCTGACCGACTTTCAAGCCTTGTGGAGCTATGATGTAACGTTTTTCACCGTCTGCGTAAAATACGAGAGCGATACGTGCTGTACGGTTTGGATCGTATTCAATAGTCTTAACTACTGCTGGAATACCGTCTTTATCACGTTTGAAGTCAATTATTCTATATTTTTGTTTGTGTCCACCACCAATATTGCGGACTGTCATTTTACCTACGTGGTTACGTCCACCGGTGCTTTTTTTAGTAGCAAGCAATGACTTCTCTGGCTTGCTTGTTGTGATTTCGTCAAAAGCGCTAATAATTTTGAAGCGCTGACCCGGTGTCGTTGGTTTATATTTCTTTAAAGCCATCTTTAAATATTGCTAAAAAAGTCAATAGTTTCACCTTTTGCTAATGTCACGATTGCTTTCTTGAAAGCATCTCTTCTGCCGCTGATAACGCCAGTCTTTGTGTAACGTGACTTAAGCTTTCCTTCATAATTAATAGTGTTGACTGATTCCACTTGTACGCCATAAAGGTCTTGGACAGCCTGTTTGATTTGCAGTTTATTTGCACGTTTGTCAACAATAAATGCATAGCGATTAAATTTCTCAGTAATCGCGGTCATCTTCTCTGTTATTACAGGTTTCTTAATGATAATCATCGTTTCTAATTTTTAAGGTTAATTATCCAAGAATTTCTTCAATTTGTGGTAATGAACTTTCCAAGATGAAAATTTTCTTGGCATTGAGAATATCATAAGTGTTGAGGTTACGAGCAAGTGTGACTTGAGTGCGTTGAATGTTTCTTGCTGACATGACAACATTTGTGTCTACAGTTGGGAATACAAACAAGTTCTTGCCACCATTCACTTTAAGGTTATTCAAAACTTCAACCATCTTCTTAGTTTTGATGCTATCAAAGGTGAAGTCTTCTAATATAGCAATTTCTGCATCTCTCATTTTGTATGTCAAAGCTGATTTACGTGCAAGAAGTCTAACTTTCTTGTTCAACTTGAAGCCGTAATCACGTGGTTGTGGACCGAATACTCTACCACCGCCTCTTAATACTGGTGAGTTGATATCACCACGACGTGCACCACCTGTTCCTTTTTGACGGATCAACTTACGTGTACTACCAGCAATTTCACTACGTGTTTTTGCCTTGTGTGTACCTTGACGTTGATTAGCTCTGATCAAATTAACATCTAAATAAATGCAATGATCGTTTGGCTCAATTCCGAAAATATTTTCGTTCAACTGAACTTTGCGTCCTGTTGATTCACCGGTTACTCTTAAAACTTCTAACTCCATCTTTCTATTTTTAAATATCCGTTTTTAGATCCCGGTACTGAACCTTTCACAACTAACAAATTCTTCTCGGGAACGATTTTCATGATTTGAAGGTTAATAGCCTTCACTGTACGGTTACCCATGTGACCACCCATACGTAAGCCTTTGAAAACTCTTGAAGGGTATGCACAAGCACCGATTGAACCCGGTTTTCTCATACGGTTGTGTTGACCGTGAGTCGATTGTCCAACGCCAGCGAAATTGTGACGTTTTACAACACCTTGGAAGCCCTTACCTTTGCTGATACCTGTTACGTCAACAAATTCGCCTTCCATAAATACTTCGACGGTAATTGTTTCACCAAGGCTCTTTCTATGACCTTCTTCGAAACGTGAAAATTCGCGTACTACCTTCTTTGGTGTTGTGCCAGCTTTTTCAAAATGTTTTTGTAAAGCTTTAGGGGTGTTCTTCACCTTTCTTTCATCAAACGCCATTTGGATAGCATCGTAACCGTCCTTTTCTTTTGTCTTAACTTGGGTGACTACGCAAGGACCTGCTTCAACGACTGTAACTGGAATATTTCTACCACTTTCGTCGTAAATGCTGGTCATCCCAATCTTTTTTCCTAGTATTCCTGACATGCTACGCTTTTAATTACTAGATAGTTTTACAATTATAATTTAATTTCTACTTCTACACCGCTTGGTAATTCTAATTTCATCAAAGCATCGATAGTTTGTGATGTTGAGTTATAGATATCAAGCAAACGTTTGTATGATGATAACTCAAATTGTTCTCTCGATTTCTTGTGAACGAAAGTAGAACGCAATACTGTGTAAATTTTCTTGTCTGTTGGTAATGGTATAGGACCGCTAACAACAGCGCCAGTCAATTTGATAGTCTTCACAATCTTCTCAGCTGATTTGTCAACTAAGTTGTGATCATGAGATTTTAACTTAATTCTAATTCTTTGACTCATAAGAATTTGTTGTTAATTTTTTATTTTTTATTCTAATCTTATTCTGTTATTACTTCTTTTATAAAGAGAAATATGTTCCCTTAGCTTTCTTTACAACTACTTCGGCTAAATCGTCTGCTAATCTTGCATAGTGACTGAATTCCATGCTATAATTAGCTCTTCCTTGTGTTAACGTTCTTAATGTAGTAATGTATCCAAACATTTCTGATAATGGAACATCAGCTTTTATTATTTGCAATGAAGCACCTGCTTCAATCTCACGCAAAATAGATCTTCTTCTATTGAGATCACCAGATACATCACCTACATACTCTGATGGTACACGAACTTCCACTTTCATGATTGGCTCCATAACAACTGATTTAGCTTTCATACCTGCTGCTTTGAAACCAAAGTGTGCTGCAGCTTCAAATGATAATGCATCACTATCAACTGGGTGGGTTGAACCGTCATATAAGCGAACCTTAACTGAATCCATTGGGAATCCTGCTAAAACGCCATTTGACAATGCATTCTTGAAACCTTTTTCTGTAGCAATAATAAATTCGCGAGGAATACTACCACCTTTGATGTCGTTAATAAATTGTACTCCAGAAACACCTTCATCAGCTGGACCGATTTCAAACTCGATATCAGCAAATTTACCTTTACCACCAGTTTGTTTTTTATAAACTTCACGATGTGTAACAGTTTCTGTGAATGATTCTTTATACGATACTTGTGGGCTACCAACATTTATCTCTACGCCAAACTCTCTTCTTAATCTGTCGATAATGATATCTAAGTGCAACTCGCCCATACCAGCTATAATTGTTTGACCTGAATTGTCGTCTGTGGTGACTTGGAAAGTTGGGTCTTCTTCGGCAAGTTTATCTAAGGAAAGTGATAACTTGTCCATCTCTGCTTGAGTTTTAGGTTCAACTGCGATTTGAACTACTGGTTGTGGGAATGAGATAGACTCAAGCAATAAAGGGTTGTCTTCGCTAGTAAGGGTGTCGCCTGTTCTAATTGTTTTGAATCCGACAGCTGCAGCTATGTCACCAGCTTCGATGATATCGAGAGGTGTTTGCTTGTTAGCATTCATCTGCATAATTCTAGAGATGCGTTCTTTCTTACCTGTTGATGCATTAAGTACGTATGAACCTGATTTGAGTGAACCAGAGTAAACACGGAAGAAAGCAAGACGACCTACGTAAGGATCTGTTGCAATTTTGAAAGCGAGAGCGCAGAACGGTTCTTTTGAATCCGCTTTGCGAATTTCTTCTTTTTCTGTCTTAGGATTAATACCTACAACGTCTTCTATATCATTTGGACTTGGGAGATAATTTACAATTGCATCAAGCAAGAATTGTACACCTTTGTTCTTGAAAGAAGCACCACATAATACTGGACAAGCACGTCTTGAAATAGTAGCTTTTCTAATCTCAGCAATAAGTTCTTCTTCTGTGATAGACTCAGGGTCATCCATAAATTTCTCGAATAACTCTTCGTTATCTTCAGCAGCACCCTCAAGTAACATAGCACGATATTCTGTTACGAGATCTTGCATATCTTCAGGGATTTCTACTTCTGACATTTGAAGACCAAGTTCATCTTCCCAAACGAAAGCTTTGTTTTTGACTAAGTCAACAACACCGATAAAAGTATCTTCACTTCCGATAGGGAGTTGTAATGGGATAGGATTTGCGCCTAGGCGTTCTTTAATCTGTTCGACAACTTTAAAGAAGTCAGCACCACAGCGGTCCATTTTATTGATAAAGCAGACATGTGGAACTTTGTATTTATCGGATTGATGCCAAACAGTTTCTGATTGTGGTTCAACACCGCCTACAGCACAGAAAAGTGCAACTGCGCCATCAAGAATTCTGAGAGAACGTTCGACTTCGACTGTAAAATCGACGTGACCAGGAGTATCGATGACATTGATTTTGTAAGGTTTGTTGTTAACATTCCAGAAAACTGTTGTAGCAGCTGAAGTGATTGTGATACCGCGTTCTTGTTCTTGAACCATCCAGTCCATTGTTGCAGCACCATCATGCACTTCACCGATACGACGACTACGGCCTGTATAATACAGAATACGCTCTGTAGTAGTAGTTTTACCGGCATCTATGTGAGCCATGATACCAATATTACGAGTAAAATCGAGATTATTCATATTATTTTGACCGTTTTTCATCATTATTTACGCTTTATTTTTTATATTAGAATCTGAAGTGTGAGAAGGCTTTGTTAGCGTCAGCCATTCTGTGGATTTCTTCCTTTTTCTTGAAAGCAGCGCCTTCTTCTTTGTAAGCTTGCATGATTTCACCTGCTAATCTTTCGCCCATTGATTTTTCATGGCGTTTACGAGCATAACCGATGAGGTTTTTCATACCGATGCTTTGTTTACGAGAAGGACGAATCTCTGAAGGAATTTGGAAAGTTGCACCACCAATACGACGGCTTCTTACCTCAACCTGTGGAGTTACGTTTTCTAAAGCTTTCTTCCAAACACTGATAGGGTCTTCGTTTAATTTGTTACCTACGATATCCATTGCACTGTAGAAAATTTCGTAAGCAAGATTCTTTTTACCCTTCAACATGATGTTGTTAACGAATTTTGTTACCAAAACATCACCGTATTTTGGATCTGGAAGGATGATTCTTTTCTTTGGTTTAGCTTTTCTCATGTTTTAATGTTCTAAACTTTTACCGTTTAACAATTTTTACTTCTTAGCGGCCTTTTTAGGACGTTTAGCGCCGTATTTTGATCTACGTTGTGCACGACCATCTACACCAGCTGTATCTAAAGCACCACGGATGATGTGATAACGTACACCTGGAAGATCCTTAACACGACCACCTCTAATCATCACGATTGAGTGTTCCTGCAAGTTGTGACCTTCACCAGGGATGTAAGCATTAACTTCTTTCTGATTGGTCAAACGAACCCTAGCAACTTTACGCATAGCTGAATTAGGCTTCTTAGGTGTTGTTGTGTATACACGTACACAAACACCACGGCGTTGTGGGCACGAATCCAAGGCAGGAGATTTACTCTTGTCTTCCAATTTTTGACGTCCTTTGCGGACTAATTGTTGAATCGTTGGCATTTCTTTTTCTTTAAATTACTAATTTCTATCCATTCAATTAGGAATAACTTCCTTTAATTTCTTATCAAATAGCCGAAATTTCGCTCTTTAAACAACATAGTTTTAGGGAAATACAGTCATTACCTGACTTATTGCTAAACACACTATAAGCTCCCAAGAACTTGATTTTTAATTACTTACAGTGCAGAAACCTCTAACGTTTAACTTATCAGGTCCCTTAACTATCTCATTCGCAAAGTTATTTTTTCTAACTTTTTTCCGAGTGCAAAGATACAACTTTTTCTTTAATAACCAACACTTTGTAAACTTTTTTTTTAATTTTTTTTCAACCTCTTTTTAACATCATTTGTTAATTATTTATAATCGCAATATCAGCACACGATATAGCACAGTATTTACCTTATTATTAATGGCAAAAAAAATATCCATACCACAGATTATTTAGTCTTATTTTATTAAATTTGCAAAAATAATATTTTCAAAGTGACAGATATACTTAATGGTTTAAATACCCCTCAAAGAGAAGCAGTTACAACAATTGAGGGTCCGGTTATGGTTATTGCAGGTGCTGGCTCTGGTAAAACCAAAGCCCTTACCCACCGTATCGCATATATGATTCAAGAAGGTGTAAATCCTTTTTCTATTATGGCACTTACTTTTACAAATAAAGCTGCCAAGGAAATGAAAGAGCGTATTATGAAATTGGTTGATGCTCATTCTGCCCGCAACGTATGGATGGGTACATTCCACTCCATATTTGCTCGCATATTGAGAATAGAAGCTCAAAATTTAGGATTCACACCTGACTTCACAATCTACGACACTGATGATTCCAAACAACTCATAAACGCAATATTAAAGGAACGCGAATTAGACCCTAAAGTATATCCTGCTAAAAATATACTTCATCGTATTTCTATGGCTAAATCTGCCTTGTACACTCCAGAAGATTATTGCAATAATTTTGAAATTCAACAACAAGACTTAAGAGCAAACAAGCCTTTTATTGGCGAAATATTCAAAACATACAACAGCAGATTACAACGTGCCAATGCAATGGACTTTGATGACATATTATTTTACACCAATGTGTTATTGCGCGATTTCCCTGAGATTTTATACAAATATCAACAACGTTTTGAATATATTTTAGTCGATGAGTATCAAGATACGAACTACGCTCAATATCTTATCATCAGAAGAATTGCGGCAATGAGAGAAAATATTTGCGTAGTAGGTGACGACGCACAGAGTATCTACGGATTCCGTGGCGCAAATATCCAAAACATATTAAATTTCAAAACAGATTATCCAGAACAAAAGCTGATTCGCCTTGAACAAAACTACCGTTCAACTAAAACAATTGTCAATGCAGCAAATAGCGTAATCGACCATAACAAAGATCAAATCAAGAAAAAAGTATGGTCAGACAATGAAGAAGGCGATTTAATTACAGTTCTGCGCGCAACATCAGATGGAGAAGAAGGCATTTTGGTTGCAAACTCTATCTTTGGATACAAAATGTCGCAACAACTCAACAACAAAGATTTTGCAATCTTATACAGAACAAATTCACAGTCACGTTCTTTAGAAGAAGCATTACGCAAGAAAAATATACCTTATAAAATATACGGCGGACTTTCCTTCTACGACAGAAAAGAAGTTAAAGACCTCCTCGCCTACTTCCGTGTTGTCATAAATCCACATGACGAGCAAGCTCTTCTTCGTATCATAAACTATCCAGCAAGAGGTATAGGCAAGACAACAATCGAACGACTCATGGTAGTCGCTGATGAACGCAAGAAAGGAATTTGGGATGTCATCGCATCTGAAGAAGAACCAATGCCAAATGATTTCAACAGCGGAACAGTTGGAAAGCTTCGCAATTTCGCGACAATGATAAAAAGCTTCCAAACTCTTCTTAACAAACAAAGTGCGATAGAACTTGCAAAACACATTTGCAATACTGTTGGAATTATAAAAGTATTGAAAGAAGATGACACTCCAGAAGGTGTAGCTCGCGTTCAAAATATTGAAGAGTTACTTAATGCCATCATGGAATTTTCAGACAAGCAAGTAGATGAAGTAACAGGTGAGCAAAACGAAGTTACACTCAACAAATTTATGGAAGACGTTGCTCTTCTCACCGATCAAGATAAAAAAGATGAAGAAGATGCCGATTATGTTACTTTAATGACTATACACAGTGCTAAAGGTTTGGAATTCCCTTACGTTTACATTGTTGGCTTGGAGGAAAATCTTTTCCCTGGAGTTCAGTCGCTAAGCACTCGTGAAGATTTGGAAGAAGAAAGACGATTATTCTACGTCGCATTAACTCGTGCAGAAAAGAAACTGGTTTTAAGTTACGCAGAAAGTCGTTACCGTTGGGGTAATCTTACATTAAGCGAGCCATCACGTTTCATTGAAGAGATTGACCAGTCGTTGATTGAAAAAACTAGGAAAGCATCTTTCCGAGGAACTTCAAGTTTCAATGAAGGCATCAACTTCAGTAATCCTTTCTCAAAGAGTTTCCAAGAGAAGAAAGAATTCCAAAGAAAAACTGCGCAATCAAGTCCAGCTACTACAAGCAGACCTACTAGCAGTACACCTATTAATATTAATACACAAAAGAATAGCGACTCCGATTTTACTGCAGCAGCACCAGATGAAATTGAAGAAGGCATGAGAGTTCTGCATCAGAAATTCGGACAAGGAACAGTCGCTAAAGTTGAAGGCATTGGTCCAAACAAAAAAGCCACCGTTCTTTTTGACGAATGCGGATCAAAACAATTAATGCTTAAATTTGCAAAACTAAATATTCTAAAATAAAAACATTTAACACAACTAAATGTTAACATAAAACAACAATCACACCTATGAATAAAGAAGGACTGAAATACAACACAGAAAGAGAAAAACTGATAATTTCTGAATACGGCCGTAACATTCAGATAATGATAAAGCACTTGCTTGAAATTGAAGACAGAGAAAAAAGAACAGAAGCTGCACATTTCATAGTGAGCGTAATGGCACAAATGAATCCTCAGGTAAAAGAGTCAAATGACTATATCCACAAACTTTGGGACCATTTATACATCATTTCTGATTACAAACTAGACGTTGACAGTCCATATGAACCACCACAACAAGGTGTAATAGTAAACAAACCAGAACATATAGGTTATCAAAAACGTGATATAAAACAAGGACACTACGGCAGTTATATCAAAGAGATTTTAAATAAAATCAAAGAAATAGAAGAAGGTCCTAAAAGAGATGCTCTTTTATTGTCTGTAGCTAATCAGATGAAAAGAGATTATCTGCATTGGAATCGTGAGACTGTAAACGATTTATTAATTCTTGACGATTTATACAAACTTTCAGGCGAAACTTTTGTAATGCCTACAGACACAAAGTTAGCGTCTACTAATGAAATTTTAGGCAAGGTACAGCCAATTCAACAGCAACAGCAAGCTAAAAAGAAAAAGACAAACAACAAAAAACAACAGAATAAAAAATCGCCTAATCCAAACAGGCCAACAAAGAAATAAAACAATGAAGGGCATCTTTTCGTAATGAAATAAAGATGCCCTTTATTTTAGTCAACAGACAACGGACTTTGGGTATGCTTTTGGGCAGTGAGCTATGAGCTATGAGCCGTGAGCTTTTACTCTCACAAGGGAACGCGAAGTTCATTCTACATTTTTCATTCTTAATCCTTTAGACGCAGCAATTACATATTGTTTATTTTTATGGGGTAATTGATACGTCTCTACATCACTCCTAACTCCTAATTTCCAACTCTCTCCGCAAAGTTTGACTGCTCTTATTTACAGTTTCAAACATTATTTTCTGCAAACTATTGATTTATTTTCTTATACAGATAAAAAAATATTATCTTTTACATAATAGAGCCATCCTGGAAAATCTGCGACAGGGAAGAAATCGTAATGTTTAAGTTCCACCGCATGAGATATACCCTATTATTTCTTGATTTTAAGTTCCCACGACTGGAAACATTCATGACAATCCACTATTACTTCATTAACATTAATACTTACACCTTGCTTTTCTACATATTTTGGAGGATAAACCATTTCCATCAATTCCTTCTTCTTTTCGAAAAAGCTATCTATTTCATCTTCACCATAATAATCAAACGTATTATATCTAACTACACACAACACATCTTCAACGTTAAAATAATCTATAACATAGTCATCTAAAAAAAAGATATCCGTATCATACATCAGTCTATAATAATCGTATATGCTGTCACTGTGATAGTCTATTCTTATAAATGGATTTACATCTATACCGTTTCGTTTTTGCTTATTAACAAATTCCGTAACTTTTTCTTGGTTTATCTCGATATATGATTCTATCTTATCGGACAAGTCTTTGTAATAAGTTTTATCGCAATTGTTTAAAGTGCATGATGTCGTAAAGACTAAAATCATTATTAAAAGCAAATGTTTCATAATATATTATTTTCTTCTTTTGGAGTTGTTATCTTTGAATAATTTATAAAAATCATGAGCTGTATCATTTATGTTTATTATTAATGACCGAAGTCGTAGTTGTGTTCGTGTATATATTCTGATTTTTTAATCATTGTAGAATAATTTTAAAAAAAAATCTTCCGAATTAAAAGTAAGCGCTTCAACAACAAAAATATTTTCACAGAGACAAAATATGTTCTTGACAAACCAATCAGGTTTTAAAGAATCTGTTTTCTGCAGACCATCCTCTGTCCAACAAAAGATTTCCATTCCATTATATCTGTCACTATCCGGTAAGTCATAAGAAATTATGTACTGATTGGAAGCACAATAATGTGACAATGTTTTTACAATGTCACCATTAGATTTGTCTACGAACCATGTCTCTTCATTTGAAAAACGTATAACTTTTAACACATACACATTAAAATGATCAAGAAAACCTAAGTACTTGAATTTTATATAGTCGTCAATATAATTTTCTGATGAGTTATTTCTAAATTCTAAACTTCCATCATTATCCAAAGGAAGAGAAATATAATCGCTTTCTTCTTTTACAAACAACAATGTGTCCAACGCCAAAGCAACATATTTATTTCTTAATGAATGATATTCATTCTCTGATATTGTTTGTATATTTATATTTTGCGCAGAACAAAAATAATGATACATACATAATACTAAAATCATTATTGTTTTTTTCATTTTAATCTCTTCTTATTTGTAACATAAAACTATTTAAACCATCCAATTGTTGGTTGAATTCAGTCTCTAGTATATATTATGTATAGCATTGATTTTGACGGATTATATATAAAAATTACAATACCCATTTTATTATGATGCATTACACTATAATAACTTCCCTTATTATTAATTAAATCATCATCAACAAACTTTGCAGTCTTCTTGTTGTTCATTAAATTACCTATGTGTGTGAGATACTGAACCATGCCGTAATGTTGATTCTCTTTTTCAATCGGCGTAGGATTCCATTGCGAATAATTAAACTTTGAGATGCCTTTCAAATCAAACATTTTCTCATAATCAGGATACGTATAAAAACTTGTATCTGGAACAAAACAAGATATATAATATTCAAAATAATCCAAACAAGAACCATCAAATGTATAACCAATCATATCTACATAGTTTTTCTTCTCAATTTTCACCGACTTTTTGCCGAAAATCATTTCTGGTGTCCATTTCATAAAATAGAATATATCATTTTCTTTGACATATATAAACATTAGTGTTGATATAAACACTGATAATAATATAAATAAAAGGATTATTTTTCGTCTCATATTATTTAAGGCAGGTTCTATTTATTAACTTTTTATCTTTAATCGTGGGCAGAACCGCATTATTCCCATGATTGAAGATTTATATTAAGGGGATTTTCATAAATTGCCAGAGATACGATAGTGATGTATTTTACCGGCACGTAATGATAACAATATATAGATAAACACCATACTTATTACTATCGAAGAATGATCGCCATCAATAACAGATGTAACAAGTCTTATTATTTGCAATGACAGGAATAAACAAAACAGACATTCCCATATAATGTAACCTTTGTATTTTGCATGTTTTAGCAGCAAAGATGTTTTAAGATCTGACTTTCTTAATGCTAAAAATAAGAATACATTCAATGGTATTATGCCTAATACGCACATATTCATAGTGATGGAAATAGGAATCCCTATACTATCTGAAAAAGGAGGATAATATCCTCTCGACAATCTAATACCATAATATAAAAAACTTCCTGCTATTTCTAACAACAACATGATATTGGACAAGCAGACTATGCCGACTTTCTTCATCGCTTTTAATTTTAAGAAGTCGTGCCAACGATTTATTCTTTTAACATACAAGAACAACAAGATAAATGCTGAAGACACAATTAATCCGTTTCCAATATCCATTATTGGATTTATATTATCATATAGTTCTTCGCAATATTTTTCTTCGCTGATTTCTCCGTTATAATATTTCTCGTTGAGCACTTCATATTCTTTCGTTTCCGAATATTTCGGCATTCTTAATGATAGAAACAGCATAAATAATCCTACTATCAACATTAAGAAAAACAATATCTTAGGACTATAACATTTTGTTATTTTTACCATGGCGCATGTATTTGTCATTGTTTAGGTTTTATTTCAATTTGATATTATGGACAAGTGGTATATGGATTACCACACTGGTTAAAAGGTGCGAGCCAACCTTCTATTTCATTGCCGCCCTCAACAATTGCTTCTATATAAACCCAATTTCGTTTTGTATTAAGGATTGGCACATGTTGAGGGGAATTTATGTTAGCCACTATTGGTGATT
>JBGVQR010000014.1:0-7770 GCA_045127605.1 Candidatus Limimorpha sp.
ATTTCTTCTAAATTTTAAGTGTTAAACAATTAATTGGCTTGAGCTTCTTTTGCCTCTTGTGCTTTTCTACGTTTTTTCTCGTTGTAAGCAACAGCGTGTTTGTCTAATTTTACAGTTAAGAAACGTAAAACGCGTTCGTCACGTTTTAATTCTGTTTCAACTGTTTCGATAACATTACCTTCGGCTTTGAACTCGATTAATTGGTAAAAACCTGAAGATTTTTTCTGAATTGGATAAGCTAATTTGCGCATTCCCCAGAAATCTTCAAAAACGATCTCTGCACCATTTTTGGTGAGAATGTCTTCGAATTTCTTCACCGCTTCCTTCATCTGTTCATCAGATAAAACGGGAGTTAAAATGAAAACGGTTTCGTACTGATTCATAATTTATTTTATTGATTATTAAACAATTAAGTTAAATTCTAACGTTCTATTTTTCGTTGTGCAAAAATAATAATTTTTCTTATAAAAAGAAATAAATTTTTAAAAATTATATAATATTTTATTATTGATTGCTAATCAATTCATTACATATAAATTCAGCAGCTTTTCCATCGCCAAATATTTCTGGATATTCAGTGATTTGATTGTCTTTGAAATGATAATATCCATTGATGATATTTTCTTCATTAGCATCTGCAATTATAGCAGCTCCAACTTCAACAATTTCCTTCCATTCAGTCTCGCTTCTCATTATTATGCATGGTTTCTTGAAGAAATATGCTTCTTTCTGAACGCCGCCAGAGTCGGTGATGACAATGCTTGCGTTCTTCTCTAATTCTATCATTTCCAGAAATGAAGCTGGAGGAATGATATGTATTCTCTCATTATTAATAAGTTCGTTATGAATATCTGAACTTAAATTAACATCTAGCAGCTTCTTTGTTCTTGGATGTAATGGAATTATAATCTCTTCTTCTTTTGATAATCTTAACAAAGCTTTGACAATCGCACTTAATCTCTCTGGCTCGTCAGTATTGTTGTTTCGATGTATCGTGCAAAGAATGTATTGGCTGTTGGCTGTTGGCTGTTGACTGTTGGCTTTTGAACCAAAATATAGACTATTATCGTACATTACGTCGCCGCAATGATATATTCCAGGATTGTCGATGGTGAAAGGTTTTTTGTTTTCAGTATTAAAACCTTCGTTGATTAAATTTTTATAACCTGTTTCAGTTGGTGAGAAGAGCATTGTGGAACAATGGTCGCAACAGATTCTGTTGATTTCTTCTGGCATTGCCTTATTGAAGGAACGTAATCCGGCTTCTATATGAACTATAGGAATATGAATTTTTGAAGCAGCTATTGCGCCTGCCAATGTGGAGTTTGTGTCACCATATACTACTAGATAATCTGGATTTTCTTTGAGAAGGATTTCTTCTATTCCTTCTATCATCTTGGCTGTTTGTTCGCCATGTTTGCCAGAGCCGACGCCTAGATTATAATTAGGTGCAGGGATGCCGAGTTCATCGAAAAAGACTTGCGACATGTTTTGGTCGTAATGTTGTCCGGTGTGAACTATGATTTCTTCTATCTCGTTAGAGAATTTGTTTTTTATGGCGCGACTTAATGCTGCTGCCTTTATAATCTGTGGTCTCGCTCCTATAATGGTGACTATCTTTATCATATTTCTTACAATAATCCTTCGTCTGCAAAACTAAAATAATTATCGTTACCAATGATGATATGATCTAAAATTTTAATCTCAAGGAATTTTCCTGCATTGATTAAATTATTGGTGATTTGTTTGTCTGCATTGCTTGGGGTAATGTTGCCTGAAGGATGATTGTGACAAAGCATCACGCTAGCTGCATTGTTCTCTAATGCACATTTGAAAATCTTTTTTGGGTCGGCAGTTGTGCCTGTCATTCCTCCGACGCCGATTTTTTCAAGTTTGATGACTTTATTGGCATTATTCAGAAGCATTATCCAAAATTGTTCGTGGTCGAGGTCGGAGAGATGTGCGTAGAAACATTCGTATGCTATTTTGCTGTTTTTGATAGAAGGTTTTTCCAATGCTTCGCTGAAACGACGTCGACGACCGAGTTCTAAAGCGGCTGCAATTGAAATAGCTTTTGCTTCGCCTATGCCTTTGTATTTCATCAGGTCGTTGATACTTAGTTTTGAAAGCTCGATAAGGTTGTCTTTGTTGTCATTGAGTATTCGTCTTGACAAATCGACGGCTGACTCTTTGCTGTTGCCACTACCTATTAATATAGCGATGAGTTCTGCATTGCTTAATGCTTCTTTTCCTTTGGCGAGCATCTTCTCGCGAGGACGGTCTTCTTCCGCCCATGATTTTATGGTTTTCATGTTTTTGGTTCACACGGCGATGCCGTACGTTATATATGTCAAAGCCTTTCAGGCTTAAATTAAACTTTCAGTTTTCAGTTTTCAGTTTTCAACTTTCATTTTTTCTTAGGGAACCATCCTTTTCTTACGCGTTCTCTTTGTTCGAAGAGTTCGTGTATCGACCAGAATGATGATGCGCCCCAGACGGCTAGCAATATAGACCATGTGAGTTCTTTGACCATGATGGATGCGATAGTACTTATTATTCCCATGAGTGCGAAGATCCACCAACATTTTACACCGAAATAATATTCGCCTTTAATGACCAATGGGTGGAAAATTCCTATTATTAAGAATGTTGCTATTCCAATAAATATTCCGTTGAGGTTGTATGTTGCTAAGAATTCTATCATTTGTTATGCTTAATGCTTAAAGTTTAAAACTTAAAATGTTAATTGTTTTTAACAAAAAAACCGACTCGAGAGCCGGTTTTTATTGTTGTGTAATTTTCTTATGCTAATTTTGCTGTGTGATGTGCAAGTTTTGACTTTAAGTTAGCAGCTTTATTTCTGTGGATGATACCGCGTTTAGCTGTTCTGTCAATAATTTTGTACATTTCTGAAAGTTTTGCTTCAGCTTCAGCTTTTTCTGTTAAAGCTCTGAATCCTCTAACAGCAGCACGCATTGCTCTAGCATAGAAGCGATTGCGTAAACGTCTTTTTTCTGTTTGACGGATTCTTTTGATTGATGATTTGTGATTTGCCATATCTATATTTATTTTTTTATAAATTCTATACCATATTCGGGGTGCAAAAATAGTTATTTTATCGTTACGAATTACATTTTTTAACGAAAAAATTATCTTTTTTTTGAAATATTTTTTTTATTCCTTATCTTGTTGAATTACACGTGTTTCGGAATTGTCTCCTTTGTTGATAATGCTATCGATAGTCACATTGACGAAAGTATTTTTTTCTAAATCCTTTCCCTTTAGTTGCATCGGAATATAATTTTCACCATAACCTAATGCTATTCCGTCAGAATTAATGCGTTCGATAAGCATTTTTTGTTCTTTGCCTATCATCTGCCCGAAATATCTTTTCTTGTTTTCTGCAGAAATTTGCCTGATGACAGCGCTACGTTCTGTCTTGATTTTTTCAGGAACCTGATTTGGCATCGTGGCAGCTTTGGTGCCGTTGCGAATAGAATATTTAAATGTATGTATGTGACTGAATCCTATTGCTCGACACATTTCTGCGCTTTCTAAAAAGTCTTCTTCGGTCTCGCCAGGGAATCCTACAATTAAGTCTGTAGTGATATTGAAATCTGGAATTACAGTCTTGATTCTTTCACACATCTTTCTGAATTCTGCAGCTGTGTAATGACGGCGCATAGCTTTTAATGTGTTCTCAGCTCCGCTTTGGAGGCAGATGTGCATATGTGGTGCAAGCTTTTCGTTTTCAAAAAGATGTAAGAAGCTGTCGCTGAAATTGTCTGGCTCAATAGATGAAATTCTTAATCTGAAATCACCATCGATTTTTAAAATGTTTTCTACTAATGTTTCAAAATTGACATCTTGATATTGGTAACGTCCCATATTCACACCCGTCAAAACGATTTCCTTGAAACCATGGTCAACGACTTTACGTATGTTGTCGTAAATGTCTTTGTCGTTGCGACTTGTAGCTCTGCCTCTTACCATTGGGATTAAACAATACGAACAGAAATTGTTACATCCGTCATGGATTTTTATGAGACTTCTGGTGTGGAAAGTGTCGAATGCAGGCTGGTATCCAAATAAATCAATGTCGAGTCCTTCTGGATCGACAGCTTCACCTTTGAAGTGATTGTTTATAATTGTAAATAAAGCGTATTTTCTTTCGTTGTCGATGGCATAATCTACAGTTTTCTTTTCCAATAACTCGTTCTTTCTGTGATTTACCATACATCCTGTTGCAACGATAAGACTATTAGGATGTTGTCTTCTTATTTGATGTAAAGCCTGACGACATTTTTGGTCGCTTTGGTTTGTGACAGTGCATGTGTTGACAACGAAGACATCTGCATCTTCTGTTGTCTCAACAATGTCATAACCAGCTTCTTTGAAACGTGATGCCAGTGCATCTGTCTCATAAAGATTTACTCTGCATCCTAAAGTCTTAAACGCTATCTTCATTCTGTTACGAGATTTCCTTCTATTGATAATGGTGTTGCTGATGTGACTTCAACATTGACAATCTTGCCAATGAGGCTCTTGTCGTTCGACTTGAAACGAATCACAATCTTACCTTCGGTATAGCCTGTAAGATATGCTTTATTTCTGTCGGTGCCATTGACTATGACTTTCAATGTTTTTCCAACAAGACCTTGGTTATAAACCAATGAGTGTTTCATTAACTCGTCGGTGAGTATGTGGTAGCGTTTTTTCTTTACTGATTTAGGAACGTCATCAGCCCATGTTGATGCTACAGCTCCTGGACGTACGCTGTATTGTGCGATGTATGCCATGTTGTATTTGAATTCTTCCATGGCTTTTCTTGAATTCTCAAATTCTTCTTCTGTCTCGCCAGTGAAGCCTACTATAATGTCTGTAAAGATTGTTGCTTCAGGAAGTAATCTTCTGATTGTATGAATGATGTGACGATAGTCGTCAATGGTGTGTTTTCTGTTCATACGGTCGAGCATAGCGTTGTCGCCTGACTGTATTGGAAGATGTATTTGTTTTGCGAGACATTTGTATTGTGAGATGACTTCAATCACTTCGTCGCTCATGTCGCGTGGGTGAGGAGAGGTGAAGTAAACCCAGAATTCCTTGTCAACGCCATTGCCATATTCGCCTATTCTGCGCAATAACTCAGCGAAGTTTATTTCTTCACCTTTCTTGTCTAATCCATATGAATTGACGTTCTGGCCGAGCAGGGTGATTATTTTGTAGTCTTTTTGTACTAATTCTTTTAATTCAGTTAAGATGTCTTCCGACTTACGTGATACTTCACGACCTCTAGTGTATGGAACAGCGCAGTAGGTGCAGAATTTATTGCATCCGTTTTGAATTGGAATGAAAGCTTCGAATTCGGAGATGTGGTCTGGTTCGATGACCCAGAATCTGTCCATGTTGGCAGAAGGGTTTATCTTGTCTTTTTTGTTGAAAAGAGGAACCAATGGTCTTTGGATATTGACTATTGGCTGTTGGCTTGTTGGGATGACGATTCCATATTGACGAATCATATCAGGAAGGTCAGGGAGATCGTTCATAGTGAACACTAAGTCGAAGAGTTTTAAGAAACGTTCTCTGTCGGCAGGAAGAATACAACCAGAAACGAAAGTAATGCAGTTTTTGCGATTTTTCATTTCATTCCACTTCATGATGCGGCTATAAACCTTATCGATACCTTTTTGTCGAACAGAACAAGCGATGATACCTAATATTGTCGCTTCGTCTTCGTTTTCTGTTGGCATAAATCCCATGCCTTGTAATATTGTTTTGACACGTTCGGTGTCGCTCTGATTCATCTGGCATCCTAATGGAAGAAGGAAGTATTTCATCTATTTCTGAATTTAAAAATTAAGATTGCAAAGATAAGAAAAAAGTCTTAATATATAAGACTTATAATATCGTTTACGATTTGGTTTTCTGAAAATGGAATCTCTTTGAGTTTAGCTCCTTTTAATAATTCTATCGCAGATTCTATGGATTTTGGCTCCAAGCTGTCGGATGCGATGTTGATGTCTTTTATTATTCCGTTTTCTTCGTCGATATCGATGTCTAAATCGATGCTGCCCCAATCGAAAGTGGCACTTTTTTTAGTGTGGAATTCTTTCCATTTGCCAAAGAGATATTCATTGCTACCGATTTGTTGGCTTAGTCTTATTGCTTTATCATCGCATAAGTCATCGAAACTGATGATGGTGGCAGTTCCTTGGTAAACATCTTCAAATGCTTTGGTGAGATGAGGAATGATGTTCTCTGAAGTTATGTCGGCAACTTCTGAAAGATTGATAACTCTGCTTGACACTGACTTGACTCCGTGTTTGTGCAACTTGGCTGGTTTTACTTTAAGATATTTTTGCAAACGTTCTGAGTCTGTTTTTATCAAAATGGTGCCGTGGTGCAAGCCTTGGTTTTTGTTTTTTGCAAATGCATTGCCTGAAAACTTGCGGCCCTGATATGTGATATCGTTTCTCCCGCTGACTTCTGTCTCTAAGTTGAAATTAAGTAAAGCTTTTTGAATGACTTGCATTTGTCTTTTGACATCGTAGATGTTTTTGTCGGCGACGAATGAGAAGTTTAGATTCCCTAAGTCGTGGTATACAGCTCCTCCGCCAGTTCTTCTTCTTGCAAGGAATCCGCCTTCTGTTAATAACGAGTCAATGTCACATTCGCTATATGGATTTTGGTTTGTTCCGATAACTACGGTTTGTCTGTTTTTCCAAAGGAAAAGGCTTATTGTATTAGGAAGGAAATTATCGAGAAGATTGCTTTCAACAGCGAGATTGAGATATGGATTGTGTTGGTTTCCAAGTATGATTTGTAGTTTAATCTTGTCTTTAGTAGTTGTCATTAGAATTATTTTTTCTTTAATGGATTTTCTATTATGTAACAAATGTTTACGAACGCTCCAGTGTTGAAGTTGCGTCCTTGATTCTTTAACACATTTGTTAGTCCGATTACGTATCTGAATTCTATGAAAATATTATTAAAAGAACTCTGTCCGAGATCGCTGGTAAAGATGCCAAATGCTATGCCTAATTCAAATGGGTTGAATGTTCCTTTTTCATACTTGGTGGTTTCGGGACTCATATTGCCGATTTTAGACTTGTCTTTTCCGCCGAGACAGAAATTGAATGTAGGCCCTATTTCCACACCGATTAGTTTTTTGATAGTATATTGATACAAAAATGGAATGTCTATATAATATAATGAAGTTGTGTGATATATTTTGTGATAATCGTTTTGTGTGTCGATAGTTTTTGAATATTGTTGTCCTTTGAAGGACAATTTTATGTTGGTGACGATACTTGACTTTTGGTCAATTTTGTACTGCGCGAGTCCACCTATGTTGAATCCGACTTTAAGACCGCCATCGTCACTTTTTGTGGAGATGGTGTTCATGTTTAAGCCGCCAGTAAATCCGTATGAAAAGTCTTGTGCTTGAGAGTCGGTATTGGAAAAGATTATCATCAAAAGCACAATTAAAAGAGAGAAGAATCTCTTTTTTTTAGAAATGTGTTTTATTGATAAAAGGTTTACCATAAGCACTAAAAAAGCCACTTGTATTTCGAAGTGGCTCTGAGATTTTTATTTGTAGTCTCTAGGGGATTTGAACCCCTGTTACCAGGATGAAAACCTGACGTCCTGACCAGACTAGACGAAGAGACCGCCCATTAAATGCCACCTTTTAAAGTAGTGGTAAACTTTTGTAGTCTCTAGGGGATTTGAACCCCTGTTACCAGGATGAAAACCTGACGTCCTGACCAG
>JBGVQR010000015.1:0-20479 GCA_045127605.1 Candidatus Limimorpha sp.
CATGCCTGGTACATCACGTTACGTTACAACAAAGAATAAGAAAAATACACCAGAAAGATTGGAACTTAAGAAATACAACCCAATCTTGAAGAAAATGACAGTTCATAAAGAAATTAAATAAGATTAGGCCATGGCAAAGAAAGTTGTTGCTACCTTACGTACTTTAGGTAAAGAGTATTCTAAGGTTATTAGAATGAAGAAATCAGAAAAAACAGGTGCTTATTATTTCGACGAAACAATCGTTCCTATTGATCAAGTTCAAGAATTCATCGCAAAGAAATAATATAGCTTTCTGAACACAATACAATAGCTTCTTCGAGAAATCGAAGGAGCTTTTTGTGTTTTGTGCTAAAGTCGCCAAGACGCTAAGACATCGAGACTCTAAGAATTTTCAAATGATTCTTGACGACTTGGTGACTCGGTGTCTAGGGGACTTTAAAAAAAAACTTTAGCCTTTAGTCTTTAGCCTTTAGTCTTTTTTATTATCTTTGCAAAAAAGCATAAAGTTATGGGTTTATTTTCATTTTTCAAGAGAAATAAGGAAGTCGAGCAAGAACAGAAACAAGAACTCGACAAGGGGTTGGAAAAGACACGCACCAGTGTGTTCGACAGGATTTCAAAGGCTATTATAGGCAAGTCAAAAGTTGATGATGAGGTGCTTGATAATTTGGAAGAGATTTTGGTTACTTCGGATGTCGGTGTTGACACAACTTTGAAAATCATCGGACGTATTCAGGAACGTGTTGCTCGTGACAAATATCTTGGCACAAATGAATTAAACCGAATACTCAAAGAAGAAATTGCAGCCTTGTTGCAAGAAAACAATTCTGGTGATGGAACTACATTCGATATACCAGAAGGAAAGAAACCATATGTTATTTTAGTTGTTGGCGTCAATGGCGTCGGTAAAACAACAACAATCGGTAAGTTGGCCCATAATTTTAAGAAGGCAGGAAAGAGCGTCTTGCTCGGTGCTTCTGATACCTTCAGAGCTGCTGCTGTAGATCAACTCAAAATCTGGTCAGAACGTGTTGGCGTGCCTATCGTTTCTCATGGCATGAATGCAGACCCAGCATCAGTTGCTTACGACGCAGTGAAGACAGCTGTTGAACAAGATGTTGATGTCGTTATTATCGATACTGCAGGTCGTTTGCATAATAAAGTTAACTTGATGAACGAACTTGCTAAGATTAGAAAAGTTTGTCAGAAAGTCGTTGGTGATGCACCTCATGAAGTGCTTCTCGTTCTCGATGCTTCAACTGGACAAAACGCTATCGAACAAGCACGTCAGTTTATGGCAGCTACAGAAGTCAATGCTCTTGCTCTTACTAAATTAGACGGAACAGCAAAAGGCGGCGTGGTGATTGGTATCTCCGACCAATTCAAGATTCCAGTAAAATATATCGGAGTAGGTGAGGGAATGGATCATCTTCAGATATTTGACAGAAAAGAGTTTGTTAATAGCCTCTTCGAAGGTAGAAATTGATATTGATGATGAAGAAACCTATAATAAATATCGTTACGCTCGGCTGTTCAAAAAACAGAGTAGACTCAGAACGTCTTGCAGCCTCGCTAAGTCATCGTTACGACGTGGTTCACGAATCTGAAAAGAAGTCAGACATTGTGATAATAAACACCTGCGGCTTCATCGGTGATGCTAAAGAAGAATCTATAGACACAATATTAGAGTACGCAGAACTTAGAAGAGCCAAAAAGATTAAGAAGCTTTATGTCATCGGCTGTCTCTCTCAACGCTATCGTAAAGACTTGCAAGAAGAAATCCACGAAGTAGACGGTTTCTACGGAGTAGAGTCAGTGCAACTTATTGCAAAAGATATTTTAAAAAATGAGGAGTTAAACTCAGCAACTCAGCAACTCAGCAACTCAGTGACTTTAGATTATAATCATGAAAGAGTTCTTTCAACACCAAGTCATTACGCATATCTCAAGATTTCTGAAGGTTGTAATCGTCGTTGTGCTTTCTGCGCTATACCTCTGATTCGTGGTGAACACGTGTCTGTTCCTATGGAAGACCTTCTCAAAGAGGCTAATCTGCTCGCACAAAAAGGTGTAAAAGAGCTAATCCTTATCGCTCAAGATTTGACATATTATGGTCGCGATATCGACGGACAATATCATATCGTTGACTTGGTAAAACGATTACTCGAGATAAAAGAGTTTGAATGGATAAGACTTCATTATGGTTACCCACAAGGTTTCCCTGATGAGCTCCTCGACTTGATGAACAACGAACCAAGAATCTGTAATTACATAGACTTGCCTTTGCAGCATATCAGTACGCCAATTTTGAAAAATATGAGACGTGGCGTTGACAAAGAACAGACAATTAACTTCGTTACAAACGCTCGCAACAGAGTTCCAGGAATAGCTTTCAGAACAACATTCATCGTTGGTTTCCCTGGCGAGACAGAAGAGCAGTTTAAGGAATTGTGCGATTTCGTAAAAGAGATGAAGTTTGAACGAGCAGGCGTTTTCGCTTATTCTCCAGAGGAAGGAACTCCAGCTTACGAAATGGAAGATGATGTCCCAGAAGAAGTAAAGCAAGAACGTGTCGATACTATCATGGCAATACAGCAAAATATCTCTTTAGAGACAAATGAAAAAAGAGTTGGTGCTGTAGAAAAAGTCTTGATCGATAGAATAGAAGGTGATTATTACATAGGCAGAACACAATACGACTCACCTGAAGTTGATGATGAAATCCTGATTTCAGTCGATGAAGCAGAATTGAATATTGGCGATTTTGTAAATGTAAAACTCGTTAAAGCCGATTATTTTGATTTGTACGGAAACGTTATTAATTAGGAGTTAGGAGTTAGGAGTTGGGAGTTAGGAGTTGGGAGTTAGGAGTTGAGGAATGGTGTAGAGACGTGTCGACGATACAATAAAAAATAAACAATATGTCGTTGATGTGTCTAAACGGTTAAAAATGTAGGTACGTGATTTTCACTTCCTAAAAAAATAGGAATTAGGACCTTTAAAAAAAGTTTTATAATTGTAAAACAAAAGTTATAAAGTTGCGTTTTTAGGAATGAATTTTGATAGTTTTTCGGAAAACAACAATCATGACACTAAAACAACAAATAACTACATTTTTTAAAGGCATGGCTATGGGAATCGTTAATGTGATTCCTGTATCCAGTGGCACTGTTTCCTTGATAATAGGAGTTTTTGAACGCTTTATAAATTCGATAAAATCATTGAATTTGAAAGCGTTCAAATTGTTATTTAAGGGGGAGTTCTCGGAGTTTGCTAAGAAGACAGATTTTAAATTCCTGCTTACATTGATAATAGGTATCATGGCGGGAATGATACTCACGGCAATTTCATTAAAAGCAATCTTCAAGCAGTATGAGGTTTATGCTTATGCATTTTTTATCGGATTGATAGTAGCATCAGTCGTGTATGTCTTGGGAATGATAGGAAAGAAAACACCGAAGATGATAATTCTTATGCTTGTTGCAATTGTAGTTTCTTTCTATCTTTCAATAAAAAGTAATCCATATCCTAATGATGACTTCCTTTACCTTATATTATGTGGTATTATTGGTTCTTTAGGAATGATAGTGCCAGGAATCTCTGGTTCACATCTTATGATGGTTATGGGTAATTATGAACTCATCGTTACACAAGCTTTACCAGCTATTACAAAATTATCTACATTCGGGCAAGGATTTATGGTATTGTTTCCTTTCGTTATAGGTTCTGTTATCAGTATCATTTCTATTTCTTATCTTTTATCATGGCTTATGAAAGAATATAGAAACGAGACTTTGTCTGTTTTGTCGGGATTTATGATTGGTAGTTTACCTGTTGTTTATCCATGGAAAGAAGTTCTTCCAGGTATGTATGATTATTCCTTTCATTTGCCTCCAATGACAGGAGAATTCGTTCTTGCAATAGTAATGGCAGTTATTGGTGCAGTTTTGGTTTTTGTTTTAAGCCATTTGTCTAAAAAGAAAGAAGAAAGACTGAAGCGAAGAGCAATGAGAAAAGCTAGGAGACAATTGGGAATGAATAATGAATAATGAAGAATGAATAATGAATAATGAATAATTCTACATTGTTCATTTTACATTGTACATTAGATTAAATTTATTTGCTTTTTTATTGTTGTAGAATAAAAAAAATATTTATTTTTGCGCTCACTTATAAAAGCATTCAAACAAATTTATTAAATAACTAAACTTAATTTATTATGAGAAAATTTTTACTTATTGCAGCAATGGTAATGTTTAGTTTACCAATCTTTGCACAGAGTTACACAATGCGTTTGTCACAAGTGTTTTCAGATGATGGTTATGAAAATTGGGATTACATCTATCCAAATGAAACATCAACACAAATTACTTGCATAAATGAAATCGACTTCACAACAGAAACAGAGTGTATTGACTCTCTTTTCTATGATGAAAACGGTAACATCACAAAGTTAGCTACATGGCAAAAATTTAATGGTGAATGGGTATATGCATGTTATGTTGCTTATACATACGATGAAAGAAACTTAAGAACAAGCCGCGAAAACTACAATGATTTTGGTTATGGCGCAGGTTTCGAATTAGGTGGTATCTACAGATATTACTATGACGAAGATGGTAGAATGACAGACTGGGCATTGGAATTCTTCGGAATTGAAGAATATCAAAAAGGAATCATTGAATATGATGAAGAAGGTCGTAAAATTTCTGAAACAATGCAACAATACAGCTTCGAATCATATTATCTTGAAAATGCTTTCTTAACAGAATATGAATATGATGATAACGGTAACTGCGTAAGAGAAGTTGAATTCTTCGTTGAAGCAGGTCAATGGGTTGCTCAAACAGTTAGAGTAAGAGAATATGATGAATTTGGCAATTGCGTTGTTGCTGAAACAAGAACTCCTTCAGGAACAGTTCAAGAAAAGAAAGCTTTTGCATATGACACAGATTTCTTAGCAAAAGACGTATTCTATTATTCAAATCCAGAAGATGACTATCCACAACTTCCAGAAACAAAGACAAACTTGTTAAAATCATTTGAATACTACGCACAAAATGATAGCTACGAATTAGCATACGTAACAACATACGTTATGGACTATGAAGTTGGTAAATTTGGTGAATCAGGTGTAAACGTTAATGAAGTTGAATTCGCTTCAAACGTATATCCAAACCCAGCTCAAGATTTCGTAATGGTTGAATCAAGCGAAGCTGACTATGTTGAAGTAGTTGACGTATTCGGTAGAGTAGTATTCGCATCAGAAATGAACGAAACAGTTAAAGTTGACATGAGCGAATTTGCATCAGGTATTTACTTCGTTAAATTACAAGCTAACGGTGCAACATCAGTTCAAAAAATAATGAAAAAATAAGTATGAATATAGAAGCACCAGGTGGAGTTAAGCAAGTTCTTCTTCACACATGTTGTGCTCCTTGTTCTTCAGCAATAATAGAGTGCATGATGCAGAATGGCATCATGCCTCTTATTTTTTATTGTAACCCCAACATTTATCCAGCAGAAGAATATCTGATTAGAAAAGATGAATGTACACGTTATGCTAAGAGTCTTGGACTGGAGATAGTCGATGCTGACTATAATCATGAAGCCTGGCTTGAGGAAATGCGTGGACTGGAGAACGAACCAGAAAGAGGTGGCCGTTGTTTGAAATGTTTTAAACTTAGACTTCTGGAATCCGCTAAATATGCGCATGAAAGAGGTATAAGTGTAATCACAACAACGCTGGCATCGAGCCGATGGAAGTCGCTGCAACAAATAGAAGAGGCAGGACTTTATGCACAGAGCCATTATCCTGATGTGACATACTGGGCACAGAATTGGAGAAAAGGCGGACTTAGCGAAAGAAGAATACAAATCATAAAAGAATATAATTTTTATAATCAAAGATATTGCGGATGCGAATTCAGTCAGAGAATAGCAGAGGCACAACGTAATAAAGAAAGAAGTCAACAATGATGTTGGCTTTTTTTATTTTGTCTCTTGAAAGAGATAAAAATGATTTGAAAAAAAGAAATGATTTTTTAAATTTGCCTCATCATTCATTAACAAACATTAAAGAAAATGGCAAAAATAAAATCATTAACAGAACTGAGAGCTTTGAAAGAAAAGTTCCAGTCGAAACTCGACCTTCGTGAAAAAAGTGAAAATCCAGAAGAGTTGACACAGATTAAAGATGCCATAGCTGATAGTGAGAATGCAAAAATCAAAATGCATGTGCTTTGCTGCGGCGGTACAGGTTGTAAGTCATCCGCAAGTGACGAGATTGTTGCTAACTTTAATACATTATTAAAGGAAAAGGGTCTGCAAGATGAAGTCATGGTTATAAAGACAGGATGCTTCGGTTTCTGTGAAAAAGGTCCTATCGTGAAAATGATACCTGACAATACGTTTTACACCCAAGTGAAACCATCCGATGTCGAGAGAATAGTAGATGAACATATCATACAATCTTGTAAGGTAAAAGACCTTCTTTATTTAGACCCAGAAACTAATGAACATGTGGCTGACTCTAAACACATGGGATTTTACAAGAAACAGCTTCGTATAGCTTTACGTAACTGTGGATTCATCAATCCAGAAGATATCAATGAGTTTATTGCACGTAATGGTTATGAAGGCCTGGCTAAGGCTTTGACAGAAATGACTCCTCAAGAAGTCATCTCAGAAGTCACTGCATCTGGACTTCGTGGTAGAGGTGGCGCAGGTTTCCCAACGGGCGTTAAATGGGGACTCTGCGCTAAGAATGAAGCAGATCAAAAATATGTAGTATGTAATGCTGACGAGGGCGACCCTGGTGCGTTCATGGATCGTTCAATCATGGAAGGTGACCCTCACTCTATAATAGAGGCGATGGCGATATGCGGATATGCTATAGGTGCTACAAAGGGTCTCGTATATATCCGTGCAGAATATCCTCTCGCTATTGAACGCCTGCAGATTGCAATAGCTCAAGCTAGAGAATGTGGAATGTTAGGAACAGATATTCTTGGCAGCGGATTTAGTTTTGACATAGAATTGCGTTATGGTGCTGGTGCTTTCGTATGTGGCGAAGAGACAGCTCTCATTCACTCAATGGAAGGTCAGCGTGGTGAGCCTACTTTTAAACCTCCATTCCCAGCAGTGTCTGGTTATTTGAATAAACCAACTAATGTTAATAATGTCGAGACATTCGCTAATATTCCAATCATAATTACCAAAGGCGCTGACTGGTTCGCTGGTATAGGCTCGGAAAAATCAAAAGGAACAAAGGTGTTCGCCTTGGCAGGCCAAATCAATAACGTTGGTTTGATAGAAGTACCAATGGGAACAACATTACGTGAAATTATATATGAAATAGGCGGCGGTATCAAAAATAACCGTCAGTTTAAAGCTGTTCAGACCGGAGGCCCTTCAGGAGGTTGTTTGACAAGCAAACACTTGGATACGCCTATCGATTATGAAAGCTTGATGGCTGCAGGTTCAATGATGGGCTCTGGCGGTCTCGTAGTCATGGATGAGACATCATGTATGGTAGCTATCGCTAAGTTCTACCTTGAATTCACCTGCGAAGAAAGCTGCGGCAAATGTTCTCCATGTCGCATCGGTAACAAACGTATGCTAGAAATTCTCGATAAGATTACTAAAGGCAATGGAACAATGCAAGACCTTCAGGAATTACGCAACCTCGCTGAAGTTATCAAAGATACTGCTTTGTGTGGCTTAGGTCAGACATCGCCAAATCCAGTTCTTTCAACATTAGACAACTTCTGGGATGAATATGTGGAACATGTCGTCGATAAGAAATGTCGTGCCGGCGCATGTAAGTCGTTGATGAGTTATGAAATAGATTCTGCTAGATGTATAGGCTGCGGAGCATGTAAGCGTGCATGTCCTCAAGATGCAATCTCAGGTGAAAAGAAAATGGCACATCATATCGACAATCTCAAGTGTATCAAATGTGGTGCATGTTATGAAAAATGTAAGTTCGGTGCAATCTCAATCAAATAATATAGAAAGGGACATTAAGATGATAAGACTCACTATAGATAACAGACTAGTAGAAGTTGCAGAAGGTACAACAATCTTAAAGGCAGCTCGTCAAGCCGGCATTCATATTCCTACCTTATGTTATTTTGAATTGGCAGGAATGAATTTTGAAAACAAACCTGGCGGATGTCGTGTTTGCGTTGTGGAAGTAGTGAAGGACTTTAACGGCAGACCACGTCGTAACCTCGCACCAGCATGCGCTACAGAATGTGTAGATGGCATGGAGGTGCTGACACACTCACAACGTGTCATCAACGCTCGTCGCACTGTCGTGGAACTGATTCTCTCGGATCACCCAACAGATTGTCTCACATGTCCTAAGTCGGGACAGTGTGAGTTGCAGAATTTAGCTCAGAATCTAGGCATCCGTGAAATACCATATAAAGGAGAACAATCAACGTATCGTGTTGATATGTCACCTTCAATCATTCGTGACATGGATAAATGTATTATGTGCCGCCGCTGTGAAAACGTATGTAACAACATCCAAAGCGTTGGCGCACTCTCGGCAGTGAATCGTGGCTTCCAGGCTGTGGTGGCTCCTGCATTCGAACAGGATATGATAGACTCTCCATGTGTGATGTGTGGTCAATGTGTTCAGGTGTGTCCAGTAGGTGCTTTGAGTGAAGTGGATGACACACGTAAAGTTATGATGGCGATCAACGACCCTAAGAAGACAGTCATCGTACAGACAGCTCCAGCAGTACGCGTCGCCATAGGTGAAGAATTCGGCATGGAACCTGGTACTATAGTCACAGGTCAGCTCGCAGCTGTGTTACGTCAAATAGGTTTTAACTATGTCTTCGATACTGACTTCGCTGCTGACCTCACAATCATGGAAGAAGGCACAGAACTGCTACAACGTATCGACAGATTTACAAAAGGGGATAAGTCAGTTCGTCTCCCAATATTGACATCATGCTGTCCTGGTTGGGTCAACTTCTTCGAACATAACTTCCCAGATATGCTCGACGTGCCTTCAACAGCGAAATCACCACAACAGATGTTCGGTGCTATCGCTAAGAATTATTGGGCAGAGAAGATGGGAATCAAACGTGAAGACTTGGTTGTTGTTTCTATCATGCCATGTCTTGCTAAGAAGTATGAATGCAAACGTGAAGAATTCTCTGTGAACGGTAACCCTGATGTCGACTACGTTCTTTCAACACGTGAGTTAGCTCGTTTGATTAAACAATTCAATTTAGATCTTAAAGAAATGCCGACTGCAGATTTCGATGACCCGCTCGGTGAATCAACTGGCGCTGCAGTCATCTTTGGTGCTACTGGCGGTGTTATAGAAGCAGCTGCTCGTACGGCGTACGAACTATTCACATGCAAGAAACTCGAAAAGATTGACTTCACAGAGTTACGTGGTCTAGAAGGCATCCGTGATGCTTGGGTCGATTTCAATGGAACACCAATTCATATCGGTATCGCTCATGGTTTGAAGAATGCCCGCACATTGCTCGAAAGAGTACGTGAAGGCAAGGAACAATTCCACGCTATCGAAGTAATGGCATGTCCTGGCGGTTGCATCGGTGGCGCAGGTCAGCCTTACCATCATGGCAATAGTGAAATAATCAAAAAACGTCTCGAAGCTACATACGAAGAGGATCGTAACAAGCCAATTCGTAAGTCACACGAAAATCCTTCAATAATAAAATTGTATAAGGAATATCTTGGAGAACCATGTGGACATAAATCACATGAGCTTTTACATACGCACTACTTCGACAAATCAGACCATGTAGTGATTGGTGAATGAGTAGTGTTTTTGTTTAATGATTAAAATGTAAATATTATGGCAGTTATAAAATTATCAGAATCCAAGATAAACTTTGTGAAAGATATTTGTAAATCTTTCAATAACGAAGCAGGCGAAGTCATCAACGTACTTCATAAAGTTCAAGGTGAATTCGGTTATCTTTCGGCTGAAGTACAAGAATTGGTAGCAGAAGAATTGCATATCCCAGTAGCAAGAGTATATGGCATCGTTTCATTCTATTCTTTCTTCACCATGACACCTAAAGGTCGTTATCCAATCTCAGTATGTTTGGGTACAGCTTGTTATGTTCGCGGTGCAGAGAAAGTCATCGATGAGTTGAAACGTCAGCTAGCGATACAAGTGGGTGGAACAACGGCAGACGGCAAGTTCTCCTTGAACTGCTTACGCTGCGTTGGTGCATGTGGTCTGGCTCCTGTTATGATGATAGGCGATAAAGTATACGGTCGCGTGACGGCAGACAAAGTCGCTGGAATCCTAGCAGAATATAATGATTAAGACACAGACTGTTGACACTGACTCAGACTGGTTAATCGTCAGAGTTCAAAGTTCAGAGTTAATAAAAAACTGTGGAGAAATTCACAGTTTTTTTTATTATATTTGCGCATAGAAAATTTATAAACTAAAATATTTAAACTATGAGAAGAATTTCTATTGTTTCTATGTTGTTATTATTAACAGCGGCTTTGAATGCTCAAAACTTTGTGTCAACAGTGCCTGCTAATAGAAATGTAATTCTTGAGGAATTTACAGGTTCATATTGTCAATATTGTCCAGAAGGACATAAGTTAGCAAAAGAGTTAGCTGCAGCACATCCTGATAATATTTTTATTGTTAACCTTCACGCAGGTACATATGCTACTTCTGATTTCGAAACAACAGATGGTAATGCTATACATTCTGGATTTGTTGTAAGTAGTTTCCCTTCAGGACTTGTGAATAGAATGACAGAAAAATCAATATCAAGAGGAGAATGGGGCGCAAGTATTCAACAGCAGATGAGTCAAGCTGCAGAATGTAATATAGCTGGCCAGGTTGCTATAGATAAAGAAACGCGTAAGGCAACAGTGACAGTAGAAGTATATTATACTGCAAATAGTTCGTCAGAAACTAATTATCTTAACGTTGTTATGTTGCAAGATAATATCGATTCATATCAAGCAGGTGCAAGTGCAAATCCAAGCCAAATCGTCAATGGACAATATCGTCATATGCATGTTTTCCGCGATGCAGTAACACCATCATGGGGAGAAGCGATAAGTCCAACAACGGCAGAAACACTTATAACAAAGACGTTTACGTACGATATTCCTCAAAATATAGGCTTTGATGTGAAACTTGAAAATATTGAGTTTCTTGCTTTCGTAACAGAGAAATATCAAGGAATAGCAACTCGTCCAATACTTAATGCCAATAAATTACATACAATATTCGTGACAAGCGACGAGATTCATCCAAGTATTTTGTCTCTTGGAATGTCTGCCGGCATCACATGTTCAAACGATAAAGTGATAAATGTTGCAGTCAACAACAGCGGTTTGAACGAACTTACATCTTTGAAATTTGAAGTGTCTGTCGATAATGGAGAAGCAGAGACAAAGACATGGGAGGGCTCAATACCTTCATATAGTACATTGGGTATTGAACTTGAATTAAATGTTCCAGAAGGAATACATGATGTAAATGTTAAGATTGTAGAAGCTAATGGAGTTAAATTCGAGACAAGCAAAAACGTCACTATAAACAATGAAGGCTTTGCTGTCGCAGAAACAGAAAACGAAGACGTTTCGGAGATTACAATTGAATTGATGCAGGATAAATATGGAACACAAATTACTTGGGAATTGCTGGCTTCTGATTATTCTGTTTTGGCTTCAGGAGGACCTTATGAAAATTTAAAAGGTTCATCAGCTACTGAGTTGCACAAGATTAAGGTGAAGGTGCCTGTTGATGAATGTGCTAAGTTTATAATCAGAGACTCTAAGAAAAATGGTATATGCTGTCAATATGGTGAAGGTTATTACAGAATCTTGGACGAAAAAGGCAATGTAATAGTAGACGGATCTGGAGATTTTGGAGAAGAAGCTTCTTGTGTGGTATCTGTCGTTAAAACAGAAAATGATACCATTGGATTGACAGAAAATGTAACATTATTTAATATTTATCCAAATCCAGTTGGTGATAGACTTTATATAGAAACAGAAGTGGAAGTGGTGGAAGCGGTGGTCGTTTATGATGTTTATGGAAGACAACAAGACAACAAGTCAACAAGACAACAAGGTAATTTAGTTGTTGATGTAGCTAACTTGAATAGCGGAGTTTACTTCGTGAAGATTGTCACAAGTGAAGGTGAAATCGTTAAGAGATTTGTTAAGAACTAAGAGCTAAGAACTTTTTGGTTGTTGAACATTCTTGGTTCATATTTAAAAGAATTAGAGCTGCTTGAAAAGGCAGCTCTTTTTTTTGTTAAAATAACTTGCTGAGTTTTTGAATTTTTGAATTTTTGAGTTTCTGAGTTTTTAAATAATCCGTGGAGACTACACGATATTAACTTCTGGTTTGATTTCAATACCGAACTTTTCCTTGACGCTGTCCTGGATTTTCTTCATTAGGTCCAGAATTTCTTCTGGTTTGCCTCCGCCGTAATGTACTAATACCAAAGCTTGTTTGTCCCAGACTCCAACGTGATTTTCCTTATATCCTTTCCATCCAGCCTTGTCGATGAGCCATCCCGCTGGAATCTTCACTCCTTTGTCGTTAGGATATGACGGCATCTCTGGATATGTCTCTTTAATTCTTTCAAATGTCTCAATGTCGACGATAGGATTCTGGAAGAAACTGCCGACACTGCCAACGACACCAACTTCTGGAAGTTTGTCTGCGCGTATAGTCTTTATCGCCTTGGCAACATCTGAAAGGGTAGGGACTGTGATATTGTTTCTCTTAAGATATTCTTTTATATTGCCATATTCCAATTTCAAATCAGCATTTTTCTTTAACTTGAAATCTATCGCGACAATGAAATATTTCTTGTTTTCTTCTTTCTTGAAGATGCTGTCGCGATATGTAAAATGACAGTCTTCATTATTAAAAATCACTCTGTCGCCGTTTGTCAAGTCGATGGTGTAGACGCAGTCGATGCAGTCTTTTACCTCAACTCCGTAAGCTCCGATGTTTTGTACAGGAGAAGCACCGACGCTGCCAGGAATGTCGACGAGGTTTTCCAAACCGTAAAGATTGTTTTCAACAGTGAAATCGACGAAGTCTTTCCAAACCTCTCCCGACATGCATCTTACTATTATGGTGTTTTGAGTTGCTGAGTTGCTGAGTTGCTGAGGTTCTTCCTCGTCATCAGGTGAAATGACGATACCTTTTAAGTTGGAGTGGATTACTGTTCCGTCAAAATATTCATCTTGAAAAAGTATGTTGCTGCCGCCGCCTAATATCAAGGTGTTGTCGTTGTTGAATATATTGTCTTCAACGATTTTTTCTATATCTAATAATGAATTGATTTCGTAATAACGTTTTGCTGTGATGTCAAAACCCATTGTGTTTGATTCTGATAATGAGTGTTGGTTTTTAGCAATGTCATTGGACAAAGTCTGTTGTCTGTTGTCTGTTGTCTGTTGTCCTTTCATAGAAATATTTTTTTTCAAAATTAAGTTTTTTTTGCAAAAGTAAGACATAAAAGGTTTAATTTTATAATCTCAAAAAATGAATGAAATTGAAACGTGTAATTGTATCGGTAATCAACGACTTAGTTACAGACCAGAGAGTTAATAAGTCGTGTCTGACACTTCAGAAGGCAGGATTCGAAGTGTTGCTGGTTGGACGTAAACAGAGGAAAAGTCCAGATATGGATGAGCGTCCTTATGCTTCGCATAGAATGAGACTTATCTTCGAGAAAGGTCCACTTTTCTATGCTGAATATAATATCAGACTTTTTTTGTTTCTTTTGTTTCATCGCGCCGACTGCCTGTTGTCTAACGACTTGGATACATTGTTGCCGTCTTTTCTTATATCAAAGATAAAGAGGATAAAGCTCATCTATGACAGTCACGAGTATTTTACAGAAGTGCCAGAACTTGTAAGTCGTCCTAAGGTTCAGAAAGTGTGGCGGGCGATAGAGGAGTTTGTCTTGCCTAAGATGAAAGAGATGATTACCGTCAATGAATCTATCGCAAATCTTTTTCGTGAGAAATATGGCATTAAGGTCCATGTGATTAGAAACATACCAATGCGCAAGATGTTGCCAGAGCCAACAACAAGAGAAGCATTGAATATTCCTGCTGACAAACATATACTCATCCTTCAAGGTTCTGGTATCAATATCCACAGAGGCTCGGAAGAACTCGTCGATGCTATGCAATATCTAGACGATTGTATCTTGTTGATAATAGGTGGCGGCGATGTGCTTCCTATATTAAAACAAAAGGTGAAGGAAAACAATTGGGATGACAAAGTTCGTTTCTTCCCTCGCATGCCATATAAAGATATGATGGCGATAACACGTCTTGCTGAGATAGGTTTTACTTTAGACAAACCGAATAATCTCAATTACCTTTTCAGCCTGCCAAATAAGTTATTCGACTATATTCAAGCTAATGTCCCGATAATAGCGTCGCATCTCACAGAGATAGAACGAATCATCAGAGATTATAACATAGGTACTTTTATCGAGGAGCATGATCCAGAACATATAGCGCAAAAAATCAAGGAAGTACTTTCTGATGAAGAGACTTTGAAAACATGGAAAAATAATCTTAACTTCGCAGCTCAAGAGTTATGTTGGGAAAACGAAGAACAAACATTGATAAAAATTTATGAGCAATACATCTGAACAACATTTGCATATCGTCAGTTTCGATATCCCATATCCTGCCAATTATGGCGGCGTTATTGATGTTTTCTTTAGAATAAAGGCACTCTCGGAACGAGGTGTTAAAATTCATTTGCATTGTTTTGAATACGGACGCGAACACTCGGAATATCTCGAGAGTTTCTGTCATTCCGTAAATTATTATAAGAGAGAGTCGAGGGTTTCTAAATTGTTTAATCCAGTCCCTTATATAGTATGTTCTCGTGACTGTGAGGAATTGAGAAACAACCTTTTGAAGGATGATTATCCTATACTTCTTGAAGGCTTGCATTGCTGTGGCATCTTGACACACGATGAGTTTAAAGATAGAAATATCATAGTGAGAGCGCATAACGTAGAACATGAAAATTACGAGCAACTTGCAAAGGTTGAAGTAGATGCTAAGAAGAAACTTTATCTTAAACAGGAGGTTACGAAGCTGAAAGATTTCGAGTATGTCTTGCATAAGGCTAAAGCCATATTGGCTATCTCTCAAAAAGACTACGAATATTTTTCTGAGAAATATAAGAATGTTCATAAGGTCACTGCATATAATGCATATACAGAAGTAGACATTTTAGAGGGTAGCAGCGATTATGTCTTATATCATGGAAATCTTTCTCTTGCTGAAAATTATTCTGCAGCGGAATATCTTGTTGAAACATTTAAAAAGATTAAGGTAAAACTTAAGATTGCTGGCATGAATCCTCCGCAGCATCTTGTAAAGATGATAGAAGATGTAGATAATGTGGAACTTATAGATAGTCCTGATGATCAGACATTATTCGATTTGATACGTCATGCGCATATCAATATTTTGGTGACAGAACAAGCTACGGGGCTTAAGTTAAAACTGTTAAACATATTGTATAACGGTCGTTTCTGTCTCGTTAATGATAAAATGGTAGATGGCTTGGATGTAAATGGCTTGTGTTATGTTGTTAATGATCAGAATTCTATAAGATTTGCGGTGGATGAACTTATGCCTCGCCGATTCGACGCTCATCAGATAGAACGCAGAAGAAAGAATATGAAGAAATTCTACAACATAGAAGAAGCTACAAATCTTTTGTTGAAATTGATAGAGAATTAGTTGTGAGCCGTGAGCATTGAGCTATGAGCATTATGGATTATGAATTGAAAAAAATCTCAATTAAGGAAGCTGCAGAGCAACTGAATGTTTCTGTTGTGAGTATTCATAATTGGATTAAAGAAGGCTCATTGCAAAAGACAGATAATATCCTTACTCAAAAAAATATAGATGACTTCAGAGATAATTTTCTGAAAAGTAGTAAGCTGTCATCCCGTGCCAATAAGCAGTACAAAGACATGCATAATCATGATTCTTTGTCGAAAGATATAAGGAAAGATTTGGATTCGACAATGTCAGGTGAAGAAGTGTCGGACAAATACGAATCATTATTGTCAGAATCGCATAAAAACAAGGAAGGTGTTTATTACACCCCTCGATATATCGTTGAGGATATGATGAAAGATGTTGTTGATGTAGAAGACAAAACATTCTTGGATCCTTGTTGCGGCTCTGGAAATTTTATCATAGAAGCTATAAAAAAAGGAATATCTCCGGAAAATGTCTACGGTTTCGATGTCGATGAAAATGCTGTTGAAATCACTAAGAAGAGAATAAAAGAGATTAGCGGTTACGAAAGCGATAACATCATCTGTTCCGATTTCCTTAGCCAAAAGCTAAAAACTAAAAGCCAAAAGTTTGATTATATCTTCACAAACCCTCCATGGGGCAAGAAAATCAGTAAGGTTGATAGACTGAGATATTCATCTTTATATAATTCAGGAAACAGCAGCGACACTTCATCCTTGTTTTATTTCGCATCCATGAAGATGTTGAAGGATAATGGTACCATCGGATTCCTCTTGCCAGATTCCTTTTTTAACATAACGACATTTGAAGATGCAAGAAAATCTCTTCTGACTTTAAAGATAAACCGTTTTGTCGATTACGGAAAAGCCTTCAAGGGTTTGATGACAAAGGCTGTCGCATTTGTAGCATGCAAAGTTAACAGACAACAGTCAACGGTCAACAGTCAGATAGAATGTGAGATTTATAATGTTAAGAAACATATGCGTTCTCAGGATGGATTTTCATATGTTCCAAAACATATCTTTAATTTTCATATAGAAGAGAAAGAAAATGATATAATACGTCAAGTGTATTCTTTGCCGCATATCACTTTGAAGGATAATGCAGAATGGGCTTTGGGAATCATCACTGGCAATAATGAAAGATTATGTCGTAAAGAGAGAACTGAAGGCTTCGTCCCGATTTTCAGAGGCAAGGATGTTTTTAAAGACAAAATGTCAGAGCCGACATTATTTGTTAATGAAAATTTAGAAGGATGCCGTCAGGTGGCAGATATGAGATTCTATAAATCTTCGAATAAAATCATTTATCGTTTTATTTCAAATAAGATTGTGTGTTATCACGATACGGAGCAGCGATATATTTTGAACAGTGCCAACCTATTTGTTTTGAAAGAAGATTTTCCTGTTACATATCCACAACTCGTCAGTTTGTTGAATTCTGATTTCATGAACTGGCTGTTCAGAAGTATTTTCAACACACATAAGATTCTACGCAGCGACCTGGAGATGCTGCCGATTTTCCATGAATATTTTAAGGAAAATGAAGTGTTCTCTGAAGAGTCTTTTAAAGACTACAAGACTACAAGACAACAAGTCAATAAGTCAATAAGTGTTGTGATTTAGACTCCGGCTATCAGCTTGTAGTCTTTTGGTCATGTTGACTTGTTGTCTTATCAATCACCGTTCCTTCGTCGCATTTAATGATTCTTGAAGGATATTTCAAGATGAGGTTATAGTTGTGTGTTGCCATCAGTATTGTCTTTCCTTTCGCGCTGATGTCGAGGAGTAGATTCATGATGTCGTTTGTCGTCTCTGGGTCGAGGTTGCCTGTAGGTTCGTCGGCGAGAATAAGTGCTGGGTCGTTGAGCAATGCTCTTGCCACAGCGACACTTTGTTGTTCGCCGCCTGAAAGTTGGTGTGGCATCGACTTGCGTTTGTGAGGAAGACCTACTTGCATAAGGACCTCATCAATTCTTTTTGAGATGGCAGCTTCGTCTTTCCATCCTGTAGCGTCTAAAACGAATGAAAGGTTGTCTTCTACGCTGCGGTCATATAAAAGCTGGAAGTCTTGGAAAACGATTCCGATTTTTCTTCTCAGCATTGGGATGTCACGTTTCTTAATCTTGCGAAGGTCATATCCGGCGATGTGGGCTTCACCCTCTTGAGCGGGAAGGTCGGCGTATAATGTCTTTAGTAATGATGACTTGCCGCTGCCAGTCTTGCCGATGAGATAAACGAATTCACCTTCGCCTATTTCAAAATTGACATCTTTTAAGATACATCTCTTATGCTGATATATGGCAGCTTCTTTAAATGATATGACGCTTTTTGAATTCATAATTCACAATTCATGATTTATAACGCAAATATATAAAAAAATGACAAAAGGCAAATGGCCAACTTCTAACTATCACCAGCTTCCTCCTGCGCCGCCGCCACCGAAGCTTCCTCCGCCGAAACCACCGAAGCTTCCACCTCCTCCGAATCCTCCAGAACCGCCAGAGAATCCGCCCCAATAATCGTGGTGGTCGTGATGACGATGTCTGTTGCTGTTGTTGTTTAAAACGCTGAACCAGAATAAAGTCTTCCAAAATGAAGAGTCATCCTTTTTAGAAGAGATGGTGGTTCCGACTTTATTTGCAAGACTGATATATAAAATCATCGCTGCCATTCCAATGATGATAACTATAAGTGCAGCATATGCTGCTGCATCGTCGTCATTGTCAGAGGAGAAACCTCCCGACGCTAGCTTTATTATTGAGTTGATGGCATTGTCGACAGCAGTGAAGTAATCGTTGTTTTTAAAATGTGGAATCATCTGGTTCTCGATGATGCGTTTTGCCATGGCATCTGGAACATATTGTTCGAGTCCGTAGCCGACGCTGATGAATACCTCGCCTTTTGTTTCATTCTTTGGTTTTATAAGGATAACGATGCCGTTGTTTTCTTTTGTCCCGACTCCCCATTTCTCTCCGAGCTGATATGCGAAGTCGGCTGCTGTTGTGCCTTGAAGGTCGTTGACAAACACCACGGCAATCTGTGTGGAGGTGGTGTCGTTGTAGTTTCTTAGCTTCTGTTCTAGATAATGTTCCTGCGAAGAACTAAGAGTATTTGTGTAGTCGTTGACAAGGCGCGGTGGAGTAGGGCGGCTTGGTATCTGCTGAGCGTTGCAGATAAATGCCACGAATAATAACAAAAATAAGATGGTTATTTTTTGTCCAGGAAAATTCACTAAATGACACGAAGTTTTTTTATTCATAATAGTCCACTAATAAAATCCACGAAAATTCACTAAATGACACGAATATTTTGGTTTATAAAGTCCACTAATAAACACGAATTGAACACTAATCTTTTTATTCAACTCCCAACTCCCAACTCCTAACTCCTAATTGTTAAGTTTTGGACGCTATAAATCACGTCCCTACATATCCTCAATTCCTCAAATCCTCAGATCCTCAAATCCTAACTGAACGAAATCTCATCACTAAGTTCATTGACGTCATCATTCTGATGAGGGAAATATTTCTTCAGTTTGTCGCCGCATTCCAATATTCCAGCAATAAGTCCTTCTGCGAATTTATTTTCTTTGAAGTTAGAAATCATCTCGTCTTTGATGTCGTTCCAGAAGTCGTGTTCTACTTCTTTGTTGATGCCTTCGTCGCCGATGATGGCAAATTTGCGGTCTTTGACAGCGAGGTAGAACAAAATGCCGTTGCGCGCGGCAGTACGATTCATCTTTAAATCGTAAAACACTTCTGCCGCGCGCTCAAGAGCCTCTTCTTTACAATGATTCTCGATATGAACTCTTATCTCGCCTGAGGTGTTGAGTTCCGCTTCTTTGATGGCAGCTACAATATTTTGCTGCTCTTCTTTGGTAAAGAATAATCTCGCTGACATCTTATGAAAAATTAAAATTCGACCTTAGGTGCTACTTCAGAACCTGCCGCTGCCTCGAAATATGCTTTCTTCTCGAAACCGAACATATTGGCAACAATGTTGGTTGGGAATCTGCGTAAGCCAGTGTTGTAGTCTTTAACAGCATCGTTGAAATTCTTGCGTTCTACAGAGATACGATTCTCTGTTCCTTCAAGCTGTGCTTGTAACTCCATGAAATTCTGGTTGGCTTTCAAGTCAGGGTATTTCTCTACTGTGACTAACAATCTCGACAATGCTCCTGACATCTGGTCTTGTGCTGCTTGGAATGCCTGGATGTTTTCTTCTGTCATATTGTCGGCATTGAAGTTGACAGATGTGGCTTTTGCTCTTGCAGCGATGACATCTGTAAGAACTTGCTGTTCATGTTCTGCGTAGCCTTTCACTGTAGCTACGAGTTTTGGGATGAGGTCGGCACGACGTTGATACACGTTCTCAACCTGAGCCCATTTTGAATTTACATTCTCTTCCTTGTTGACTAAGCCGTTGTATTTTCCGATAAACCAGAAAACTATCAAGGCAACGACGCCAACGATTAAAATAATGGTGTTTTTGTTTTTCATATTTTCTCCTTTCTAAAGACGCAAAGACTGAAAGTCTCAGAGTCGCAAAGTGTTCTTTGTGTCTCTGCGTCTCTGCGTCTTTGAGTCTTTAAATCTCGTTAAAACTTCTCTTAACAAACTCATTCCAATCCTTGCCTTTTAACAAATTCTTTGAAAGACGTGCTAAGT
>JBGVQR010000016.1:0-12812 GCA_045127605.1 Candidatus Limimorpha sp.
TGCTACAAGCAATGTGTCCTGGAAATTCATGAACGTCTTTTACGATAATCGTCTGTGCTTCTTTCCATGAAGTGCCGCAGACTCCTTTGCCATAAGCTATTCTCGTACATGCGACAGGACCTTGAAACGGACCTAAAACTAGCTCGTTGTCAATCACGCGATAAAAGCCAGTCCACCAGAATTTGAATGTTTCGTGAATGATGGCAGCTACATTCGCCATATTGGCAATTTCATCACTTTCCTTATTTAATGAAGCTCTTATTTGTTCGTAAATAAGCTGATATTTTTCTGTTTTGTTCATAGCAAGATGTAATAATGATGAGCAAAAATATAAAAATATTCTTAATTATTTTTAACATTTGCCCTTAGTTTTTAGCCTTTAGCCATCATGATTTCCCGTTAACTTTTTATATAACCACATGAAAGTTAAAAATAGTTAAAAAGCTTGACAAGAGCTTGTTTCTGTTATACTTTTGCAGTCGAAACTTAATTTTAAAACCAAAATGTATGAGAACTAGAAATTTATTTTTCGTAGTCGCTTGTTTAATATTTTCATTAAACGTAAATGCGCAGGACAGTTATCAAAGAGTAACAGATTTGTCCCAAATTCAAAATGGTAGCAGTGTTATTTTTGCTGCTCGTCACGATTCACTTTCAACGGCAAGTTATTATGCGATGTCGAATGATGCGGCTGGTAAGCCCCAAGGGGTGGCGTTTTTAGCTGAGGATTCATATGATAGTGTTACATTGCCCAATGAAATAGCATCAAACGATTCGAGTTATTTTTGGACGGTGGGAGTGTCTGACGACAACTTTACTTTTATTAATCCTAAAGGAGACATGATTGGTTATGGTAGTAGTGGTACCGATTTTGTCAAAAATGGTGTTAATTCTACATGGACTATTACAGCTGCTGTTTCTGGAGGAGGGACATCTGTTCCTAATCATAATGCATTCGTCATAACGAATGTAGGTGCGCCAAATAGAAGTATCGCATTCAGGAAATATAGCAACGATGCGGTATATGAGAAATTTGCTCCATATTCTAATTCGGCAACAAATCTTGGAGGTGGCATTTATTTCTTCTACCTCGACATCTTTGTGAAATCATCAGAAGTGACACCTGTTGTTTCTCTACCAAAATTTACACCAGCATCTGGGGATTATACAACAACACAAAATGTTGAGATGTCATGCGATACAGAAGGCGCTACAATCTATTACACTATTGATGGAAAAAATCCTACGGAAGAAAGTGATGTTTACAATGCTCCTGTTGAAGTCTCTAAAACCACTACAATCAAAGCTTTTGCAACAAAAGAAGGTATGAAAAACAGTGGAATAGCAACTGCAACATTCAATATTGTAGAAACTGTCGATGTGTCCTTTTATGAAAATGGAAGTCTGTTACTGACAAAGACCGTAGCTCAGGGAGAAGCTATTGGGGAACTTCCTGTTGCAACACCACCATTAGGTTTTTCTTTCAGCGGATGGACAGATGCTGAAATCAAGACTACGCTAAATGCTATTCCTGAAATGGTAACACCTTCAACAGAAATCAAGAAAGAAACAAGTTTGTATGCTGTGTTTTCGATAACTAATAGCAATTGCGTTGAAACAGATTTATCTTCAGTTGCTAAAACAGATGATGTTATAATAGCGATTTCCAAGGATGATGAATATTATGCAATGTCACAAGATAAAGGCAGTAGCGGACAACCATTAACAAAGGAATTAATGGTGTCGAATGGAAAGATTACTAGCGCGATATCTGATGATATGAAATGGAATATCGCATACAATAAAGGTGATATGGTAATTTATCCTGCAGGTGACGATGAAATCTGGTTGTATTGTACTTCAGGAAGTAATAACAATGCTGTTAGAATTGGTACTAATGACGAAAATCATGTTTTTGAGATGAAGTCAGTTGAGATTGATGATGTGGTCTATTCTGACTATCTGTATAATAAAAAGACAGAACGATTTGTCGGAGCGTATTATGATAAAGATGAGGCAATAGACTGGAGAGCTTATAAACTTACAGCCTCAGGAGCTTTTCCTGCAAATATTAAAGGTCAGACATACCATTTTTATAGATCGGAAGGAAAAAGCTATTATTGTACTAGTGTCGATATTCCACAAGCACAGACTATTGCCACAAATACTACATGGGAAAATGTCAGTGTGTTGAATAAAATTATTGTTGAGAAGGGTGTTACGTTGACAATCAATGGAGCTATTGCGTGTACGGATGCAGGTAATATTGTTATCAAAGATGGAGGTCAGATGCTGCATAACAATAGTGGTGTTATGGCTACAATAGAGAAAGATATCAAAGGATATGGAACTACAAATGAAGGTTGGTACACCATTAGTTCACCTCTTTCAAATAATGTTGAATTATCGGATGTAGAAGGCTTGATACCATCCACTAACGACTATGACCTTTATCGTTATGATGAGCCAACAAGCATTTGGGAGAATGTAAAAGAACACACAAATAATTTTACCGCTTTTGAGGCTGGAAGAGGTTATCTCTATGCTAGTAAACAAGATGCAACGATTTCGTTTGTTGGGGAAGTTAATGGCGAGTCGATGAGCTATGCACTTGGCAAGACAGAAGGGATAAACCTCTCCGGTTTTCATCTCATTGGAAATCCTTTCACACATAATATTTACAAAGGTAAAGGTGCTGCTATTGATGATGAAAATCTTGTGACTGGTTACTATACATTGTCCAATAGTGGAGCTTGGTTGGTAAATGTTTCAAGTGAAGAACCTATTGCGCCATGTCAGAGTATTCTTGTTAAGACCATAGCACCAGATGATGTTGTTGTGAATAAAACCAATAAAACTCCATCAAGAAGATCAAGTGATGATGAAATGTTAAAGATTGTTGTGGCTAATAAAGATTATGAAGACAAGGCTTATGTCTCATTTGATGAAGATTATGGTTTGGAAAAAGTAAGCCATCAAAATAAAGATATTCCAATGATTTATGTTCCTATTGATGGCCATAATTATGCAATAGCGACATTGGATTCTGAGATGAAAGAAGTTCCGCTTTCGTTTGTAGCCAAGACGATGGGAGAATATACTATCAGTATGGATATGGATAAGGAAGTGTTTGAGGAAGTTTATCTCGTTGATAATATAACAGGCGATGAGACAGATATGTTAAAAGATAAGTACACTTTTATAGCGACAGCAAATGATACGCCAAATCGTTTTGCTATCAGATTCAGAAAAGAAAACTCTTTAGAAGAGCAATTAGATGGTAATGATAGATTCGCCTATTTCGATAATGGTAGATTGATAGTTAATAATGTTTCTGGCGATGTTGTAATAGATATTTATGATGTTATGGGTAGAAAGATAGCTAGTAGTTTGACGAAGAATACAGATACATCATGCTGTGTAGAATTTGAGGGAAATAAGACTGGATTATATATAATTAGATTATCGGATAAGAAAGGAATTAGAATACAAAAAATAATTCTTTAATGTAGGATATGAGAATCATGCGTTTTATTTCGGAGTTTTCAAGATGTCATGATTCTCTATTCTTCCCTAAATGAAATGATATGAGAAGATGTATAATAGCAATATTGCTGGTTTTATGTAGAATAAGTGCAATAGCTCAGTCAGATGTTTTTTTTATATACGGAGAAGGAATTAGATACATTGAAAAAAACGATGAATATAAGATGATTTTGCTTCCGGAACAACATGGTTTGGAATATAATTATAGTGCAGATTCAGCGCCATTGGAGACGGGGTGTATGCTATTGTTAGGAATGAGTTTACTTTATACAAAAGTTAAAAAACGAAATAGGTTTTAAGGAATAAACAGTTCTTTGATATATTGGAGATTGGCAGGCATGATGGAGCTTGTATAAAATATGATGTCACAGTATTATTGAGTTAGATGTTGAAACAAAAATATTATCTTTGCGTTTATCAAAAAAAATCAAAATGCAAGATAACGTTAAAGAAATATATTTGGCAGGAGGATGCTTCTGGGGAACGGAGCATTATTTAAAAATGATTAATGGAGTCGTTTTTACGGAAGTAGGTTATGCCAATAGTGTGGTGGTGAATCCTAAGTATGAAGAAGTATGTTTGGGAAAGACAATGGCAGCAGAAGCTGTTCATGTAAAATATGATGCATCTGTCATAAGTCTTGAGTTTTTGTTGGAGATGTATTTTGTTTCTATTGATCCGACAAGTGTAAATAAACAAGGTCATGATGTGGGTTTGCAATACAGGACAGGTATTTATTATACTGATTGCAATGATTTAACTGTAATAAATGAATTTATACTAAGACAGCAGAAAAATTATGATAGTGAGATAGTCGTTGAAGTGATGCCTTTGGATAATTTTTATGTAGCAGAGGACTATCATCAAGATTATCTAGATAAGAACCCTAGTGGTTATTGTCATCTACCATTGGAGTTGTTCGAATATGCGAAGAATGTGTTATTTAAAAGTGATAGGTAACATGCTATAATGTAAATGGTTTCATAAATTTTGATTTTTGGTATAAATGGTTGCTGTATGAACAATGACATAAAGGTTGATTTATATTCTTCTGATTTTTCGTCTGAAAGTAAGGAGGTTTCATTTATAGATACGGTTATAAAAGCAGGATTTCCGAGTCCGGCTCAGGATTATTTGTCAGGAACGATTGACCTTAATAGAGAGTTGATTCGACATAAAGAAACGACTTTTTTGGCGAGAGTTTCTGGTAATTCCTTGCATGATGCTGGAATTTGTGATGGTGATATTATTGTGATAGATAAATCGCTTGAGGCAAAGAATGGAGATTTTGTCGTTGCTTTTGTTGATGGAGAATTTACATTGAAAGAGTTTAGGTATGATGAAGTTGAGAAGTGCGCATGGCTGATACCGCATAACAAAGACTATGAACCTATAAAGGTTACGGAGGAGAATGAGTTTCTCGTATGGGGAGTTCTAACATATACCATTAAACAATTACGCCGATAATGAATTTTTTTGGTCTTGCCGACTGTAATAATTTTTATTGTTCTTGTGAACGAGTTTTTCATCCCGACTTGCGAGACAAGCCTGTTGTTGTGTTGAGTAATAATGATGGTTGCGTGGTTGCTCGTAGTGAGGAGGCGAAAAGACTTGGTATCAAGATGGGTGTGCCGTTTTATCAGGTAAGAGATTTACTTGAAAGAAATGGTGTTGCGGTATTCTCTTCAAATTATAATCTGTATGGTGATATGAGTCGAAGGGTGATGTCGATGCTTTCTTCTTTCTTTTCGAAAATACATGTATATTCTATCGATGAGGCTTTTCTAGATTTGTCAGAAATTGATGATGTAGAGTCTATTGTTGAATTTTCCAGGAAAGCAGTAAAAGCTATAAATAAAGGTGTAGGAATTCCTGTTTCATTAGGTATTGCACCCACCAAGACTTTGGCAAAGATGGCATCTGTTTATGCAAAGAAACACAAAGGTTATAAAGGTGTATGTGTCATAGACACAGATGAAAAACGAGAGAGAGCTTTACAATTGTTTCCAATAAAAGATGTTTGGGGCATAGGAAGAAAACATGCGAGGAAACTGGAATACAATGGTGTAAATACAGCTTGGGATTTTGTTCAGAAGTCAGAAGGCTGGGTTAGGCGAGAGATGTCAATAACAGGATTACGGACATGGAAGGAGTTGCGTGGTGAGAGTTGTATTGAGATGGAAGAAGAGACATACAAAAAATCGATTTGTACAAGTCGTAGCTTCCCTAATCAGGGATTGGATAAGATAGAAGATATGGAAGAGGCTGTGGCTAACTTTGCTTCGATGTGTTCTAAGAAACTTCGTGAGCAGCATACAGTATGTGCTTATATTGTGGTATTTGCGTATACGAGTCGCTTTAGAGATGATATGCCGCAGACTTATATTAACGAGATTGTAAATTTCGATGTTCCGACAAATGACGTTAAGGAAATAGTGTCGAAGGCTGTTGCTGCATTGAGAAATGCATGGAAGGTAGGAGCTTATTACTATAAAAAGGCAGGTGTCATTGCTTGTAATATCAGTGAAGATAATGCAATACAAGCTAGTCTATTTGATACTGTAGACAGAGAGAAACAAGCTGCTCTTTCAAAAATGGTGGATGAGATAAATAAGCGTAATGGAGCTGATGCGGTGCGTATTGCCGTGCAAGGTTATGGTAACGGCTGGCATATAAAGAATGAGTATATCTCAAAACAATATACCACTAACATAAAAGATATTATAATAGTAAAGGCTTAATCTATGGTTTCAGATCAAGCCTTTATTATTATCAATTTATAATTCCTAATTGTTTAAGTAGCGCTTCAGGTTCAGGGTCGTGACCTCTGAAATTGCGATATAATATCGCGGCATCGATGCTGTCGCCTTGTGAGAGAAGTTCTCGGAAAGAGGTGGCTACTTCTTGGTTGAAGATACCTTTTTCTTTGAAGAGAGAGAAACCGTCAGCGGCTAGAACCTCTGCCCATTTATATGAATAATACCCTGCGCAATAGCCTCCAGCAAAGATGTGTGAAAATGCTGTTGATATTATGCATTCTGGTATTGAAGGCAATACGTTGGTTGCAGACAATACCTTTTTCTCGAATGTTAGGGCGTCTTCTTCAAAGATGTCGGATAGAGTGTGCCATGCCATATCTAAGATGCCGAATTGTAACTGACGGATGTGGAAATATGCAGATTGATAATTCATTGAAAGGACAATCTTCTCTATCAAATCGGTAGGTATTGTCTCGCCTGTTTTGTAGTGCTTAGCAAAAGTGTTAAGATATTCTGGTTCATAGCACCAGTTTTCCATAATTTGTGATGGTAGTTCTACAAAGTCATGGTCTACGTTTGTGCCGGTCATGGATTCGTATTTCCCTTTCGTTATGATTCCATGCAGTGCATGACCGAATTCATGAAGCAATGTGGTGAATTCGTCGTGGGTGATAAGAGAAGGAGTGTCTGATGTTGGTTTAGTGAAGTTGGTGACTATGCTGATAAGCGGACGTTCATCAGTGTTATTATAAATACGTTGACCTCTGAACTCTGTCATCCATGCGCCGCCACGTTTGCTTTCGCGAGGGAAGAAGTCGGCATAGAATAGTGCAAGGTGAGAATCATCTTTGTCTTTGACTTCATAGACTTTTACATCTTGATGATAAACAGGAATGTCGTTTAACTCTGTGAATGTTAATCCATAGAGCTTGTTAGCAAGATTAAATATAGCGTTGATACATTGGTCTAGTTGGAAATAAGGTTTTAGTTGTTCATCGCGGAGGTCGTATTTCTCGGCACGTAGTTTTTCAGAGTAGAAACTAAAGTCCCATGGCATTATTTCTTCTTCTGTGAAACCGTGGGCTTTTGCATATGTGTTGAGTTCTGCTACTTCCTGCTTTGCTTTTGGCAGTGCTGGTCCTAATAGCTTGGATAGAAACTCGTTGACAGATGTCGGATTCTTTGCCATACGACGTTCTGTCTGATATTCTGCAAAGTTTTTATATCCTAAGATGTTGGCGACCATGATGCGTAACTCGGCAATACGTTTGATGATATCGCTATTGTCGAGTTCGCCGCCAAAGGCTCTTGTGTTATATTGTCGATACATCTTTTCTCTTAGGTCACGACGTTCGCTGAATTTCATGAATGGTACGTAACTAGGAGCGGTGAGGTCGAATAACCAACCTTGTAAGTCTTTGTTTTTTGCAGCATCGGCGGCTTGTTCTTTAACGTAGTCAGGAAGCCCGGCTAAATCGTTTTCGTCAGTGAGATTTAGAGAGAAAGCATTGGTTGCAGCGAGTACGTTCTTTCCAAATTGTAGCGACAATAAAGAAAGTTCTTCCATATATTTGCTGTAAGTCTCTTTGTCTTCTGGAGATAAGTTTGCGCCGTTGCGAGCGAAGCCTTCGTATGTCTTTTCAAGTAGTCGTAATTCAACATCATCAAGGTTTAATGACTCGCGTTGTTCATAGACGCTTTTAATACGTTGGAAGAGACCATCGTTGAGCCTGACATACATTGAGAATTCGGTGGTAAGAGGAGAAATCTCTTCTGCTATGTTTTGCATCTCTTCATTGGTATTCGCTTCAAGAAGATTGTAGAAAATATGGCTGATTCTATTTAATGTCTCGCCTGCATATTCAAGTGCTTCAATAGTATTTCCAAAAGATGGAGCATCAGGATTGTTGACGATAGCATCTATTTCAGCTTTACCTTCTTCGATAGCTTGTTTGAAAGCAGGTATATAGTGTTGTGTTTCAATTTTGTCGAATTGAGGGGCTCCGTATGGCAATGTTGATTTTGTTAAAAGTGGGTTGTTCATTATATTATTGATATTTGATTTTGTTATACTGAAGAATAAAGATGACAATATAATAACTCCGTTTGGAGAAAATTGTTTTATCTCATTAGTTCTTTGCGTGTCTCTATGTCGAATTTTTCAATGGAATATCGTAGCATAGTTCGTGGCATGATTGATTTATTTTCCATAACGAAATCGTATAGACGTTTAGCATCTCTTTTGCCAGCTTCACGTAACATCCAGCCAATGGCTTTGTGCATCAGGTCGTGTTTGTGATTCATCATCTTTAGCGATAATCGATATGTGTCATCCAAGTCGTTGTTTCTGATGAACGTCAGTGTGGATACTATGGCGATTCTGTTGTCCCATAATAAGTCGCTTTCTGCCAACTTATAAAGTATGTCGCGGTCTTTGTTAAGAAGGAATTGACCTACAATTTGTGGCGCGCTGAGGTCTACCAAGTCCCAGTTGTTGATGTGTTCGGTCTGTGATAGATAGAAATCAAAGGTGTCTTTTGTAACATCTTTTTTAGAATTATTGACAAGAATCAACAGGGCGCACATTCGCATCTCGTGCCAAGGACTATGTATAAGTTTTTCAATGACATCAAGGTTAGCATCTTTGAATTCTTTTGCTACTTCTCTGATGTTAGGGACGGTAACCCCGAGAAATTTATCGCCTTCTCCGTACTGACCTTTGCCAGTTTTGAAGAAACGAGGAAGAACTATTTTCTTCTCTTCATCGGAACGAGCGACTAGTGCGTTGTGGATTCTGCTTATCATTGGTGACATTATTTTATTACATCAACAATAACAAGATGACCTGACCACTGATAATTCGTAGGAACATCGTGAGCGGATATACTGTAGAATATGCTACTGCAGGTTTGTCGTTGCCTGCAGTCTGACTTGAAAATGCCAAAGCTGCAGGATTTGTGGTTGAGCCAGAGATGAGTCCCATCAAGGAGAAATAGTTGAGTTTAAACACATAACGTCCTAATATTCCGATGATAAGGATAGGCACTACTGTTATAATGGAGCCGTATGCAACGTAGAGTAATCCGTCGCCATCGATGATAGTGTGCAAGAAGCTGTCGCCAGCGTCTATACCGACACTCGCCAAGAACAAGGCGATGCCGATTTCTCTTAACATCAGGTTGGCACTAACTGTTGTGTATGTGACGAGTTTAAGTTTATGTCCGAAACGACCGATGAGAATAGCAACGATGAGCGGACCTCCAGCAAGACCTAGCTTCACAGGTGTTGGCATTCCTGGGAATTTTAAAGGAATAGAACCTACTAAAATACCAAGGAATATTCCGACAAAGATAGTGATGACATTAGGATGGTCTAATCTTTTTAACTCATTGCCTAAGATGTTAGCAACATGTTCAACGTCTTCTTTCTTACCTACTGTTGTGACTTTATCGCCAATCTGTAGCTCTAAGTTAGGGTCGGCGAAAAGGTCAACGCCAGAACGGTTGACGCGGGTTATGGTGATGTGATATAAATTTGAAAGATGTAAGTCTTTGAGACGTTTGCCGTTTATCTCTGATTTTGTGATGAGGATGCGTCGTGAGATCATTGGAGAGTTTTCGTTTGGCCATTCATAGCCGCTTTTTCTTCCTATGAATTTTGTGACAGATTCTATCTCGTCATCTTTACAGACAATCATCAGATGGTCACCTGAATGTAATATTGTGTCAGCCTCAGGTTTGCTGATATTTCCTTGATGACATATTCTTGAGCAAACAAAATGATGATTTGTGAGTTTTGTGATGTCTTTTAATGCTTTTCCGATGATAGCCTCGTTGCAGACTTCAACTTTTATCAAAGACAGAGAGTCTTTGTTTTTGTCGTTGTTGTTTAAATCTTGTTCTTCTTTGGCAATGTTGATGCGGCAGATGTATCTGATAGCCAAGATGGAAAGTATGGCTCCAGCAATACCGAGAGGATATGCGCATGCGTAACCCAAAGAAATAGGATCGCCTGTATAGTTAAGTTGGTTTAAAGCTTCATTGGCAGCACCAAGACCAGGGGTGTTGCTCACAGCACCATAGAGAACACCGACAATCATAGGTAATTCGATTGAGCCGTCGGCATAATATAAGACAAGAGCCACGACAATATTTAGTGTTACCAATCCTACGGCTAGCAGGTTTAGTGTCAATCCACCTTGCTTGAAAGATGAGAAGAATGATGGTCCGACCTGAAGACCAATGCAGAATACAAATAGAATCAGACCGAATTCACGGATGAAATGCAGGGTGTTAGGTTCTATCTGTAATCCAAGATGCCCGGCAAAAAGACCTACGAAGAGTACCCATGTGACTCCTAATGAGATGCCGCAAACCTTGACTTTGCCTAATAAAACACCAATTGAAATAATGATAGCATACAATAATACGGTGTTAGCTGTGCTTAAATAACTGGAACATAAAGTGTCAAACCAATTCATAAAGACTTAATTTGTAAAATGAATAAAATTATGTTTTACTTTACATATCTTTCAGATATATAAATTCCTAAAAATACAAATGTTATTGATATTATAACTGAAGCTAAGATGTATGTTAGAGATGTTAGGCGTTGACCGCTTTGTAACATCTGGAAAGCTTGTGCTGAGAATGTAGAGAATGTGGTGAAACCTCCGCAGAATCCGACTGCTAATAGGAGATATAATGTGCTTTGTGCAGAAGGAATCAGTAGGCCGATGATAAAAGAACCGATGACGTTGACCACGAAAGTTGCCAGCTCACTGCAAATGGCTAAGTGAGTGAAAAGACAGGTGATTAAGTAGCGAGCGATGCTGCCTAATGCGCCTCCAGTTCCGACTATCAAAATGTTTTTTATCATGGTTTCGCTAATGGTGCAAAAATAGCAATTGTTTTTATGAAAACGAAAAATATTGTAGAAACTTTTTTGTAAATTTGTGATATGAAAAAAATAAAAATAACAGTGATGCGGATGGCTCGTTATGACGACCTCATGGCATTGTATGAAAACCCTATTGAGCATACTTGTGACTTGCATCTCGGTCAAACTTTTATCGTTGATAATATTCAAAAACCGGAAGGTTTGTGCGATAGTGCTTGGGAGACACTCTTGCCTTTTGTGAAAGAACTTTCTGAAGGTGGCGGTAACTTCTTCGATGGCTGGATGAAGAATCCTCATTCTGCTATGCTTTCGTGTAACGACGGTTTCCGTCCAGTGAGTTTCTACGTAGAAGTGATAGACTAGTTTATAAACTATTATGAATTGTGCATTATGAATTATGAATTAAATATAAGGAAGGCTACTAAAGACGATGCACCTCTCATCGCAAAAGTGGTGGCAATGGCGATAGGGGAGGAGTCAGCGGTTTTGTACGGCGGTGACAATTACATGAATGTTTTTGAAGAAATCGCTCTTTTGGAAGACTCGCAATATAGTTATCGCAATGCTTTCGTGGCTGAGCTCGATGGCGATGCCGTTGGTGCGGTGGTCGCATACGATGGCGCAGACTTACATCCTCTAAGAAAATCGACTCTCGATGTGATTTCAAAACATACAGGAAGAGAAATGCAAATTGCTGATGAGACTGACGCTTCTGAATTTTATCTCGACAGCCTTGCTGTACTTCCTGAATATCGCGGTCGTGGAGTCGGTGTAAAACTTATTCTTGCTGTGAAAGAAAGAGCTTTTAATGAGTATAATAAAGACCTCGGACTATTGGTCGATTTTGAAAACCCTGATGCGGAACGTCTTTATAAATCAGTTGGCTTTGAACGTGCAGATGTCAAGGACTTCCTTGGACATAAGATGTGGCATCTTGTTTTGAGACAACAGACAACAGAGTCTTATTTGAAACTATAAAATGGCAGAGTCGCAAAATTCTTGGTGACTCGGTGTCTTAGAGTCTCGGTGACTTATAAATTTAAAATTATTCTTATGATTCGTAAAGCAAAAGAAAACGATATTCCTAGAATCTTGGACTTGTTGTCTCAGGTGAATGACGTTCATGCTGAAGGTCGTCCAGATTTTTTCATAAAGGGGAAAAGGAAATATAATGAGGCTGATTTGGTAAAGATAATCAGTGATGAAAACACTCCTGTTTTTGTATGTGAAGAAGATAATGATGTCAAAGGTTATGCTTTCTGTGTCATGCAGGATTTGAGTAAGTGTCATAATCTTCATCCAGATAAGAGTTTGTATGTTGACGACATCTGTGTCGATGAGAAATATCGTCGTCAAGGAGTGGGAAGGAAGTTATATGACTTCGTGATTCAATATGCTAAAAATGAAGGTTGTTTCAACGTGACTTTGAATGTGTGGGATAAGAATCCCGAAGCCAAGGCGTTTTATGAGGATATGGGAATGAAGGTGCAGAAGGTCTGCATGGAAGTGGTGTTGTGAACGACGCAAGTAATTGAGAGTTGAAAGTTTAAACTTCGGTGCCTGAGCCTGTCGAAGGCAAAGACATCGGCACTTCGACAAGCTCAGTGA